>JAEZAD010000190.1 GCA_023430565.1 Verrucomicrobiota bacterium | reverse complement strand
CCGTGACGACCGTCGTGGGGACGACCACGCTGTCGTAATCGCCGAGCGCTTTGAAGCCGCCTTCGCTCGTCGTGCCGACGGCGAGCAGCGTGCCTTGATTCACGGTGACGCCGCCGGAGAAGGTGTTCTCCGCGGTCAGCGTGAGCGTGCCGGTGCCGGTTTTCGCGATGCCGTCGCCGCCCGTGCCGCCGCCGTCCTGGACGACGCTGCTGACGGTGAGTCCGCCGCTGGTGCCGGCTACGTCGAACGTAAGCGTGCGGGACTGGTTGTTTTCGGAAAGGGTGACGGGGCTGCCGGAGATCGTGGTCGCACCGGTGTTGGTGATGGAGAGCGTGTGGTCGCCGCCGGATTGTGTGAGGCCGCCGGTGAGCGCGAGATCGCCGGCGCCGGCGAGGATGGAGTTGCCGGTGAGCGTCGCGGCGTTGGCGACGGAGCGGCTGGTGCCGTTGGTTTGAAGCGTGCCGCCGGAGAGATCGAGGGTGCCGCTGCCGAGCGAGGTGTTTTGCGCGATCACCACGGTGCCGCCATCGATCGTGACGCCGCCCGTGAACGTGTTGGAGGCGGAGAGCTCGGTCGTCCCGCCGGCGGCTGAGCGCACGATGCGACCGTCGCCGGATATGCCGGCCGAAAACGTCTGCGTGCCGGACGTGTTGGAGAGGCGAAGCTCGGTGTTGGCGTCGGCAAACGCGATGTTGCGCGCGAAGTCGAATCCGCTGCCGGCCAACGCGACGGACATCGTCCCGCTGCCGGTCGTGTTATCGAGCGTCAGGATGCCGCTGTTGCCGCCGATGGAATTGCTGGAAAGGGTGAGATCGATGCCGCCCGCCGCGGCGATCGCGGAGCTGGCCGAGAGATAGAGCGCGTTGCCGATCGTGCGATCGGCGTCGGAGGAGAGCGTGCCGCCGCTGAAGTCGAGGACGCCGGTGCCGGCAGCCTGGTCGTTGGCGAGCACGACGGTGCCCGCGTCGAGGACGAGGTCGCCGCTGAAGGTGTTGGCACCGGACAGAACGGTGGTGCCGCCGCTGCCGTTGGCCCGCACGAGACCGCTCCCGGAAATCGTGCCGGAGAACGTCTGCGTGCCGGATGTATTCAAAAAACGGAGCTCCGTGAAATCGCCGACCGCGACATCGCCGCCGAAGTCGAACCCGCTACCGCTGAAACCCACCGTGGTGGCGCCGCTGCCGGCGGAGTTTGAAAGTGCGAGGGATCCGGTGCCGGAAATCGAACTGCCGGTGACCAAGATATCGCTGTAGCTGTTTCCGGTGAAGGAAGCGGCGCCATCGATCGCGATGGCGTTCGAAATCGTGCGATCGTTGATGAACGTCAGGCCGCCGCCGTTGAGCGTGAGCGTGCCGGTGCCGAACGCGCTGTCGTGGCTGACGAGGACGGCGCCGGCGTTGACGGTGGTGCCGCCGGTGTGGGTGTTGGCACCGGCGAGTTCGAGTTGCCCGGCGCCGGATTTGACGAGGCTGGAGCCGGTGCCAGCGCCATCCTGGATGATGCTGTCGATCACGACGCCGCCGCTCACGCTGTCGATATCGAGCGTGAGCGTGCGGGCCTGGCTGCTGTCGGAGAGGACGAGGTTGCCCGATCCGAAGGTAGTCACGCCGGTGTTCGTGATGGTGAGAGTGCGGCTGCCGCCCGCTTGAAGAAAGCCGTTGTTGAACGAAACGCTGTTGGTGCCTGCGACCGTGGCGCTGCCACTCAGCTCGACGGCGGCGGACGTGCTGCGACTGCCGCCGTCGGCCTCGACAGTGCCGCCAGACCAGGAAAACGTGCCGGAACCGAGCGCGGTGTTGCTGCCGAGTTGAAGCGTGCCGTCGGTCAACGTCACTCCGCCGGACAGGCCGCTCCCACTGCCGGTGATCCGGAGCGTGCCCGCGGTGTCATGGAGGATGCGGCCCGCCCCGCTGATTGAGCCGCTGAAGGTCTGGATGCCCGAGGTGTTTCGGCTGCGGAGCTCGGTGTTCGCGCCGAGGGTGAGCGATGAGTTGTAGTCGAGGCCGCCGCTGAATGTCACCGCGGCGAGGCCGGTGCCACTGGCGTTGGAGACTGTCAGCCCGGAACCGCCGCTTTTGGTGTCGGTGGTGAACTCAACGTTTGCGCCGTTCGCGATCGACAGCGTCGAGGATCCGGTGGTGGCGAGAGCATTGCCCAGGGTGACATCGTTTGCGATCGAAAGCGTGCCTCCCGAGAGATCGAGCAGGCCGGTGCCGGCGGCGTTGTTGTGGGCGAGTTGGAGGGTGCCGGCATCGATCCGGAGGCCGCCGGTGAAGCTGTTGTTGCCCGACAGGACCGCCGTCCCGCCGGCGATGTTTTGCACAATCAATCCGCTGCCGGAAATGTCACCGGAGAATGTCTGGGTGCCGCTCGCGTGGCGGATACGCATCTCCGTGGTCGAGTTCGCCAGGACCAAATCGCTGCCGAGTTCGAATCCGCTGCCGGTGAAGTTGAAATACGAAACGCTGCTCTCCGAGAACGCCTGCAGGGTGAGCGAGCCGCCGGTCCCGCTGATGGAGTTGCTTGAAAGCGTGTAGTCGATGCCGGACGCGCCCGCGTGAAGGGTGGCGTCGCCCGTCACCTCCACGGCCATGCTGAACGTGCGGTTCTGAGCGGAGGTGATCATGCCGCCGCCGAGGGTGAGCGGGCCGGTGCCGAGGGAGGCGTTGTTCCGCACGGAGACGGTGCCGTCGTTCAGGACGAACCCGCCGCTGAAGGTATTGGCGAGGTTGTTGGCGAACGTCAGCGTGCCGGAGCCGGTCTTCACGATCGAGCCGGTGCCGCTGATCACATCGCCGGACGTATTGCTCAGGATGACGCTGGTGTTGGCGCCGGCGTCGATGGTCAGCTGGTGTGCGCCGAGGTTGATGGTGTTCGAAGATGTCAGGGCGCTGCCGCTCCCGGAGGTGGACCACGTTTGCGAGCTGCCGAGCGCAAGGCGCGCCGTGAAGGTGAGACCGACGCCCGAGCTGTTGGTGATGCCCGCGCCGGCGAGGCCGGAGATCGTCAACGTCCCCGAGCCCGAGCTCGCGATCGTTTTCGCGTTCGTGCCGAAGAGAAACTCGATCGCGCCAATGCTGCGGTTCGTGCCGCCGATGGTGGGGTTGTTGGCGATGGTGGCGTTGAACCGCGCGATGTCATCCGCGTCGGGCATCGTGTTGCCGCTCCAGTTTGCGCCGGTCGCCCAAGCGGTGTTCGAACTGCCGTCCCATGTGCGGATGGCGGTCGCCGCGTGTGCGCAAAAAGCCAGCGTCAAAGACGCGGCGAGCGAACAGACAAGCGAGCTGAAGCGGGACATGAGGACAATACCTTACGACTTACAGTAAATGGATCGGATAAACTGTTCCTAACCACGAGGAACGCTTGCTTACATTTATGTCAGCCAGTCGAAGGGCGACTAGGCACATTCCCACCCGCTTCATATCAATCCACGGCGCCCGCCGCGCCTGTGGGGAGCGTAGTTCCACGCCTCCGGGTCACTTAGTGATCACGCGGTTCTCCGACGCGAGGAAACGCGCCGGTCTCGGCACGGGCCAGACCCGGACGCCTGGGCTGACGGTGATCGTGTTGTCGCGCACGATGACGTCGCCTTCGCTGCCGTGCTTCTGCGAATGGATATCCATGACCGTGTCGAAGATAGCCGTCACGCCCGATGCGGTGATGCGGTTGTTGAAAAACCGAAGGTCGCCGCAGGATTTTCCGGCGATGATGACGTGTCCGAGCGCGCGCGTGCCTTGGACCTCGAAGGTGCAGTTGCTGACCTCGGCGTCGAAATTGAATTCGGTGAACGCAACGTTCGTGTTTTTGAACGTGCACCCGGAAAAGACGATGCCTCCGAACGAGCGAGCCATTTGCATACCAATGGCCGGTGTGGCGATGAACGTGCATCGTTCGAATCGGGCGAAGCGGCCGCCATCGCCGTCGAGTGTCAGCCCGCCGCGGAAGGCTCCGTCGCGCAAATCCCGGACGAAGGTGCAATCGGCGAAGGAGACGTCGTAGCTGTTGGAGATGCTCACGGCTTTGCGCCGGCCGATAACCTGAAGTCCTTCGGCGCGGAAATTCCGCGTAGAGCGGGTCAGCTTGATGACCGAACGCGACTTCGCGACCTTCGCGCCCGCCCGAATGAGGGTGCCGCGCGGCTCGTTGGCCCGTCCGAGATTTGCGAGTCGGATCTCGGCACCTTTCTGCTGTTCGACGCGAAAGAGGTTTTCGCCAATGCTGACGACGGCACCGCGCGGTGGGACGAAGAACCCTTCGCCGCGACGCAACGCGATGCGCACCGTGCCCCGGGGGCGGGGGAGCGCGAAGTCCTCCGCCACCTCGCCGGCCCAATTGACCTTTGCGAGGGTGTAGTCGCGGCCGAACGGATGCTCGAAACGCAAGGTGCCATCGGGTTCGGCGCCGGCGACCACGTTGAATTCACCGTAGTCCTGATCGAAGCGGTTCGCGCCGTTGCGGATGAACACCAACTCGCCGGGCGAGAAATCGGCGGCGGCCGAGGCGAGTCGCAGCTTCATCTCGGACGTTCCGCGTTGTCCGCTTCCGGCCGTAAACGCGTATTCGTCGCTTGCGCCTTCCTTCCAGCCGATGTGCCGGTAGGGCGCCAGGCTCAACCCATCCTCGATTTCCGGAGCGGTAGAGAGAAGGGTCCGATCCGCGCCTTCACCGGTCAGGCGCACGTGATCGCGCCAGATGCGCCAGGAATGACGGCCGGTGACGTAGTGGCCCGCGGGAAAATGAATCGTCCCGCCCTCGGGCGGCAACGCCCGCTTCGCGAGTTCGAACGCGACCTCGTCGATCGACCAGCGCGCGTCATCGACGAACGGATACGCCCGGCGCAGGGCCCGAAGGCTGCCGAAGCGGCGCTGCTCGATCCATTCGGAGACGCGATGGACGCGCCCATCGCCGATCGCACCGAAGTCGCGCACGTTGAGGACGACGACCGGCGCTGAGTCAACGTGGCGCGAGACCGCGTGACCGGCAGGAACGGCGGAGGCGCCGCCGGATACGAGCGCCAGTGCAGCGGCAGCAAGCCGCCGGACGGCACGCAGAAATGAAGCTGGCACGACGTTGCACAGAACGACGTTGGGGGCGGCGGTTCCGTGCGAAAAGGGAACTTCCTCCCGGGTGGTTCCCTCCGTTTTGCACAATCAGATATACCCTGAGGCGCGGGGTGGGGGAGAATCGAAGAAGGTCCTCGGGGAGAAGCGGGGCACCGTCGCGGAGTAGCCCCGATTTCGGGTCGGCCCGTTCGAGGCTATTGTAACGGATAACTACGACCGCGCGCATGTCCTCCAAATCCATCGAACCTTCCGATGCCTCACCCCAGGCACGAGCGGCGGTGCTGCGCCGCCATCAAGCAAACGAGTCATGAAGATCATCCTCTGGGGCATCAACTATCGTCCAGAAGCCACGGGCATCGCTCCTTACAACGCGGAGCTGGCCGAATATCTCTCCGGCCGGGAGCACGATGTTTCCGTCGTGACGGGCTTCTCTTATTATCCGCACTGGCGAAAAGAGCCGGCGGACCGGGGGCAGCTTTACCGTCGCGAGCGCATCAATGGCGTCGAGGTGCATCGCTGCGCGCAATACGTGCCCGAAACGGCGACGACGCTGCGGCGGATTTTCCACGAGCTGAGCTTCGGCATCACGTCGTTGTTGAGAGTGTTGTTTCTGCCGCGAGCTGACGTGTATGTGGTGGTGAGCCCGCCCCTGTGCCTGGGCTTTTTCGCATGGGTCGCCACGCGGCTGAAGCGCAGCCGCTATGTGTTTCACGTTCAGGACCTGCAGCCGGGCGCGGCGGTGGGCCTCGGTATGGTCAACGGCCGCGGATTCATCCGGCTGCTTTATGGCCTTGAGTCGTTCTCGTATCGGCATGCGGCCGCCGTGTCGGGCATCTCGGACGGCATGATGAATGAATTCCGCTTGAAGGGATTGCCGGCGCGCAAACTCATCTTCTTCCCCAACTGGCTGAGGAAAACCACCGCGGCCGACGTGCGCACGCGAGGAGCGTTTCGCGAGAAATTCGGCATTCCGGAAAACGAGCTGCTCGCCGTTTATTCCGGAAATCTCGGACGCAAGCAGGGCATCGAAATCCTGCTCGAAGCCGCCGCGCGGCTCGATGCGAGCGCGGGGGTGACCATCGCGATCATCGGCGCCGGCGCGCAGCGTGACGCGTTGGCCGCGCAAGTGGCCACGATGAAGTTGTCGAACCTGCGTCTGCTCCCGCTTTTGAGCGACGACGACTACGCGCAGATGCTGGCGGATGCCGATGTGGGTTTGATCACACAAGCGAGCGGGACCGGGCAGTATTTCTTCCCGAGCAAATTGCTCTCGTTGCTGCAGGCAGGGTTGCCGGTCGCGACGGTGGCCGATCACGACAGCGAACTCGCGCGTGCGGTGCGCGACGGCGGTTTCGGCGTGAACGTCAATCCCGGTCAGGCGGACGAACTTGCGGCCGCACTGCGCCGACTGGCGGACAATGCGCTCTGGCGGGCCGAGTTGCGCGCGAAGACGCGATGGGTGCAGCGCTTTGCGCCCGGGGCGGTGCTCCCGCAGTTCGCGGCGCAGCTCGAGCGGGTGGCAGAGGTTTCCTCGTCGACGCCGGAAATGCTCCACCAGCACGAACTTTCGCGTCCATGACGCGTCCATAGTCGCCCTCTCCCATGGATGCTGCCTCCAGCTTGCAAGCCACGAAGGTCCAACTCGCGCCTGAACACGTCCGCATTTCCACGCCCACCCGGGATTGGATCGCGAGCTTCGCGTTGGTCGGGGCGTTCTGGCTCCTGGTGTGGAATCAACAGCGACTCGAGTGGTCGGTGAACCCGACCTACGCCTATGGCTGGGCAGTGCCGCTCCTCGCCGGGTATTTGTTCTACGAACGCTGGACGACGCGTCCGGATCGCAGTCGATCGATCGGTTCGTGGTGGTGGCTGCTCGCGCCGGCGCTGTTGCTGATCGCGTATTTGCCGGTGCGCGTGATCCAGGAGGCGAACCCGGACTGGGTGAAGATCAACTGGAGCATGGGCGGACTCGCCATCGGCGTGTCGCTCTTCACGGTGTTCTCCGTCAGCGGATGGCGCGGCGCGCTGCATTGCGCGTTTCCGATTTTGTTCTGCATGACTGCGCTGCCGTGGCCGGTGTGGATGGAAGACACGCTCACGAAGTCGCTCATGCAATGGAATGCGACGGCGTGCGCGGAGGTTCTCACACTTGCCGGCCATCCGGCGCTCGCGAAGGGCAATCTCATTCTCGTTGGCACCTCCTGGGTGAACGTGGAGGAGGCGTGCAGCGGCGTGCGCTCGTTGCAGACGGCGTTCATGGTCTCACTTTTTTTTGGCGAGTTCTACCGCTTTGGCTGGGGCGCGAGGGCGTTGCTGATGTTGAGCTCCTTCGCGCTCGCGTTCGTGCTGAACTTCGGGCGCACCGTCACGCTGACTTATCTCGGTGGTTTGGGCGGAAACGAGCTGGCGGACAAGTGGCACGACACGGTGGGGAATGTCGTGATGATTCTTTGCCTCGCGGGGCTCTGGCTGCTCGCGGAAGGTTTCCAACGCTGGCGCGGTCGCCCCGCCAACGCCGCTCCCACGCGCGCAGCCAAACCACGGCGTGCGCCGTTCCCGTTCTGGTTCGCGCTCGGCGGGCTCGCCTGGCTCGGCACGGCGGAAGCGGCGACGGAAGGCTGGTATCGTTATCATGAGCGGTCGGCTTCGAAGCCGGTCGCCTGGGATCTCGCGTGGCCTGAGCAGGCCGCGGGGTTTCGCCGCGCGGAGCTCGGCGAGCGATCCCGCGCTCTATTGAAATACAACGAAGGCAGCCTGGCGTCGTGGCAGACCGACGAGGGGCATCGCTGGCAGATGTATTATCTGCGCTGGCTGCCGGGGCGCGTCTCGAAATTTCTCGCGGGCAGTCATTATCCGACCGTGTGTTTGCCGGCGAGCGGCCTGCAGCTCGTTTCCGAGACCGGGCCGTTTGTCTGCCGGGTGGGCGATGTGACGCTGCCCTTCGTCACGTATCTTTTCGATGACAACGGTCGCGACGTCTACGTCTTCCACGCGATCGTCGAGGAAAACGAAAACAGCTACGACAATCGCGTCGTCTATCGTCAGGCCAAGTCGACGGAGCGCATTCGTTCGGTCGTCCGCGGCGAACGCAACCTCGGCCAGCGCGTGCTCGGCGTCGCGGTGACCGGCGCCTTCAGCGCCGCCGAGGCGCGGGACACGCTGCAAGCGACCCTGCACGACATCATCGAAATCGAGTCCGCCTCCGCCGCCTCGTTCCCGTCCGCGCTTTAACCCCAACCTTCGCGCGCGTGACCGTGCCCCGGTCCCGTTCGCTTCCCGCTCCATGAAATTCGCTTCCGCTTCCCGCCTCCAACGCTGGCTGATCGTCGGCGTCATCGCTCTCGTGATTCTCCCCGGCGGCTATTATGTCGCGCGGCATCATGGCTGGCCGGCCTACAAGAACTGGCGCGGCGAGAAACTCGCACGCATGGCGCGGCAGTTCATGGAGCAGGGCGATTACGACAATGCCCTGCTGACGGCGCGTCAGGCGCTGCGCGACAACCAGCGCAGCCTCGTTCACTGGCGACTGGCAACCGACGCCGCGAAAGCGAAGCAGTCGGCGGAAGCGATCTACTACCAGCAAAACGTCGCCCGCCTCGACAAGACGCTGGCAAGCCGGCTCGAGCTGATCCGGCTGGCGTTGCAGCATGGCGTCACGCGCTCGGCACTCGATGCGATCGAAAACGCGGAGCCCGAGGCGAAGGATAGCGCGGAATTTCACGAGCTGGCGGCGCGCACGTATCTGGGCGTCGGCCGCACGGTCACCGCGAAGATGCACCTCTACTCGCTCATCGAGCTGCAGCCGGAGAACACCGTGGCACGGCTCGATCTGGCGGAACTTGAACTCGCCGAGGACAGCGCCGCCAAGAACCAGGAATTGCGCACGCGCATCGAGAAGATGAGCGAAATCCCGGAGCTGCGCGTCCGGGCGTTGTCGCTGTTGTTGCGCGATGCGATCAATACCGGGGCGGACGAGCGCGCGCTCGCGTATGCCGGAAGCCTCCGCGAAAGCGAAGGGCTGACGGGCGAGCAGAAGGTGCTCGTGCTCGCGGGACTGGCGAATGGCGACGAACAGCGCGCGGAGGAGTATCGCCGCGAATTGCAGACGGAATTTGCTGACGATCCCGTTTCGGCGGTGGCGCTGGCCGACTATTTTCGGAAACAGGGTCCGCCGATCGAGGCGCGCAAATGGTTCGATTCGCTTCCGCGGGAAACACGCGAGAACACCGCGATGCAGGAGGCGATCGCCGCGGCCTTTCTCGAGTGGGGCGAGTGGGCGCGGCTCGACCAGACGATTTCCGCGGGCCCGTGGAGCGAGCGCGAATTCATGCGGCAGGCGTTTACGGCGTATTCGGCGCGCAAGACGGCCCGTTTTGCCGATGCCGGCAATGCCTGGCGGCTCGCGGTGATCCAGGCGGGCGACAGCCCGCGGAAGATTTCCGAACTACTCGCGCTCGTCGCCCGCTGGGGCTGGCAAAGCGAGCAATACGATCTGGTCTGGAAGCTCTTTGCGCTCATGCCGCGCAACGAGTCGATCAGCCGGCAGCTGATCGCCTGGGAGCATCACCAGGGCCGCACCGCGAATCTGAACCGCATCTACGCGAGGCTGGCGGAATTCTCGCCCGACGATCGCATGGTGAAGAACAACTACGCCTACACGAGCCTGCTGCTGGACGCGAATTTGTCGAAGGCCCACGAATTCGCGCGGGAGAATTTCCGCGCGGAGCCGGAGAATCCGTTTTTCGTCACGACGCAGGCGTTTTCCCTCTACAAGCAGAACAAGCCGAAGGAGGCGCTCGCGTTGCTGGAAACGCTGCGGCCGGCGGCGCTCGCCGCGCCGGAGCGCACGATGCATCGCGCGCTCTTTCGGGCGAAGTCGGGAGACGCGGCCGGTGCGGCCGATTTGTTGAGCGGTTTCAAGCCTGCGAAATTCCTGCCGGAGGAGCGGCGACTGGTGGAGGTCACGGGTGAGGAAATCGCCCGGATCGACCGGCAGCGGGGCCAGGATCTGCGTCTGTATGCGTTGCGCGACAGCGGCGAGATCGATCGCACGAAAGGCTGGCTGCGCATCGTGCCGGAGATCTCGCCCGAGAGTGCGACCGTCGAGATGCAAACGGCCGATTCGCTGTTTGCGATGGGAGACATGTCCGGTCTTCTGGCGCAGCTGAGGAAAGGCGGATGGGACGACCACGAGCATTTGCGGCTCGCGTTGGTGGCCTATGTTTCGCGCCAGCGGGGCGACGAAAGCGCGGCGCGTTCATACTGGCGCACGGCGGTGGGGACAGCGGCCAAGGAACAAGCCAAGCTGCAGCAGTTGCGCGCGATTGCCTCGGCGTGGGAGTGGAAGCCGGAACGGATCGACGTGCTCGCGCGGATCTTCGAAGGCAACGCGGGCAACGAGGAATACTTCGCCGAGCTGATGGCCCACTATCGGTCGGTGGGTCGCACGGCGGAGCTCGTTTCGGTGCTGAACGCGTATCTTTTGGCCCACCCGGGAGACCAGACGCAGCGTTGCGATCTGGCGTATTACAGCATGTTGAGCGGGCTGAATCTCAGCCGGGCGTATGTCGCCGCGCGCGACGTCTACCTGGAAGCGCCACAGGACCCGCGCCGGCGGGTGGTCTACGCGTTTTCACTTTGGAAGCAGCGGCGGGCGCAGGAGGCCTGGGAAGTTCTCGAAGAGATGGACGCCGGGACGAACGAACTTGTGCCGGTCGCGCTCTTGCGCGCGGCGGTGCTGGCGGACATGGAGCAACGTGACGCGGCGGCGGAGGCGTTGCAAAAGTTCGATCCGGCGCAGGCCTTGCCCGAGGAGGCGCGCATTGCCGCGCTCATCGAGAGCAAGCTGAAGGAAGACGCCCGCGTTTCGCGGGTGGACTGAGCCGGCGACTCGCGGGGGAAGCGCCCGCGTATCCAAGTGGGCAACACGAGGCCGATGCCAAGGACGCGGCTTGGCGCCAAAAGAATGGGGGATTTACCGTTTGTTCCCATCGGGCTTGTTAAGCGGCTGTTAATCCGGTGGGCGTCCTACATTGTGAATTGTCTTGGGCGATGAAGGGAGGCGAGAACGCGGTGCGAAAGACACCGAACTCGCTCAACCCATTCGCTCCATGCTTCACCGCCTCGCCGCTCTTGCCCTTGTCACTTTTCTCCTGATCGAAGCTCCCGTCCTCGCGCAAGAGCAGTTCGTCGGCTCGTTCGCCGAACCGCGCGATGGCGGTAATCTCGACACCACCCGTTCGACGTTCGACGGACTCACCGTCACGATCGTGCCGCGCGCCCATTCGAATGAAGCGGTGAGCGGGGCGACGCGCTGGCGGAACGTGTGGTTCGCGGTGCGGGGGGTGGCCGGCAAGACTCCGGCGTTTCGTCTTCCGCTCACTTCGCCGGGCAGCGGAAAGGTGATCCTCTCGGGCGACGCGGTTTCGTTTCAGAACATCAAAATGGTCTGGAGCTACGAGCCGAAGCCCTCCGTCTGGAACACCTTCGACACCTACACGCGCACGGGCAGCGGTTCGTCGACATGGAAGGTGGAGGGGAGAAACAACGCGCCGTTCACGCAGGACGTGGTTTACGTTTCGATCAATCAACGGGCGGCCGTGGAGGATTTCTACGAATGGATCGAAGCCGACGTGCTGACGCATCCGCGGGTGCATCCGACGCCGAGCGAGGCTTCGCCGGGCACGTTCGTGATCGGCTACCAGTCCGGCGCGCCGGCGTCGACGGCGTGCAGCCGCGGGGTGCCGGACATGCCGCTTTTCGGTTTCGTCATCAAGGATCCGGCGGCCAACCCGACGAAGCTGGTGATGCTGGTCAGCGGACAGCATCCTTACGAAGGGCAGAACAAGGTGGCGCTGCAGGCGGCCATTCGCTGGATCATGAGCTCGGAAACACCGGAGGCGAAAGCCTATCGGGCGCAGTATCTCACGGTCGTTTATCCTTTCGTGAATCCCACTGGCGAACTCGCCGGATTGTGGCGGGGAACGGCTTATGCGCCTTACAAGGATACGAATCGCAACTGGCACACCGGCGAGACCGTGCCTTCGCGTAATCGCGGCATCGACACCGTCATTGTGCACAAGAACGCAATGAAGACCGACATCGCGGCGCTCGGGCTGGGCGAGCCGTATGCGGTTTTCGACTACCACCAGAATTACGGGGATCGCCCGGCGACGCCGGATTATTTGCTGCATTCGACCCTGTCGACGTCGGGCACCGCGCCGGCAGCGAGAAAGGCCGTGCTCACGGATTTCGCGCCTTATTTTTCACGTCTGAAGACCATCACGCCGATCGGCGACGCGCCCTCCGACCTTTCCGGTCAGGAAACGCTGCGCGGCTACATGGTGGCGCGCGGAGCGAAGCTGCCGCTGACGTTCGAACGCAGCGTCTATAATTCCCTGGATACGGAAGTGACATTTGGCGAAGCGACAGTGCGAGCGCTGGTGGACCCGCTGACGATCGTGGTGCCGCCGGAGCCGACTCCGGTCGAACCGGAACCGCAGCCGGAAATCGAGCCGGAGCCGACCCCGGAGCCGCCGCCGGCCGAAACGCCGGTCGAGGAAACGCCCGAGCCCGAAACCGAGCCGGAGGCGCCGGTGGAGGAAACGCCGCCCGCACCCGGGCCGGTGGTCGTGCCGGACGTGAAGCAGGTATTCGTTGCGGATTCGTTTGCCGGAGGGACCTTCCTCAATCGCCGCACGCCGGACGGCACCCGTGTCGGCGCCGCCGCGTGGGCGGTGCACAGCGGAGTGGTGACGATGACGGCGAATACGTCGGTGACGACGAACACGAGCGCGCACGCGACGATCGATTGCTCGAGCGCAGACGCCGTCGTGAGCACGACGGTCAGCATCGGTTCGAACAACACCGGGCTGCTGCTGCGCGCGACGAACAGCTCGAATTATCTCCGCTTCATGATTTCGAGCACGCGCTGGATGCTGCAGAAAACGGTGGCGGGGAAGACAACGTCGGTCGCGAGCGGAAGCCGCGCGCACGCGACGTCGGCCGATCACACGCTAACGGCGCGGCTCGATGGCACATCGATCACGCTCGCGGTCGACGGGGTGGTGCTGGGCACCTTCGAAGTCGATTTCAATCGCACCGCCACGCGCCACGGCGTGATGGCCAATGGCAGCGGCGTGCGCTTCTGGCGCGACTTTTCCGCCGCGGAACTGTAATCAGCTCCGCGCGCCTCCGACGGCCCCGGCGGTTTCCGACGCGGGCTCGTCCGGCGTGCGCTCGGTATCGCGCTGTTTGCGCAGTTCGGCGGCCTTGGCCACGGCGAGGAATTCGTAGACCGCGTGCAGGCGCGCGAAGATGAAACCCTCGCGTCCGTCGAGAAATCCCGCCTGGAAAATGTAAACGTAGAAAAACCGCAAAAGCGGACGGCATGGCATGCGACGGACGAGACGTTTGAGCGTGCGACGGAAACGGACGGGCGCGGATTGCGGCGTGCTGTCGCGATGCTGATCGAGGCCCTGTTCGAGCTCGAGCCGCGCCTCCCAGTTGGAGTAGCGGTTGTGCTTTTCGACGAAGACATCGATGGACGCGAAGGCGTAGTGATCCATTTCGCAGCGCAGGCGGCCGGTGGCCCCGTTCACGATGATGTGCTCGTGGACTTCGTTGTCGCCGCTCTGCGTGGCGCCCTGCACCAGCCGTTCATAGCGGCCGAGCCGGTGTTTGAAGAGGCGGAGATTCCAGTTGGGGTAATACGCGTGGCGAAGCCAGCGGCCCATGAACATGAAGCGGCGGTTGATCCAGTAGCCGGCATTGCCATGGCCGTCGTGGGCTACCACCTCGGCGATCTCGTCGGCCGACTCCGGCGGCATGACTTCGTCGGCATCGAGGATGAGCACCCACTCGTGTTTGAACGGCAGGTTTTCGAGCGCCCAGTTCTTCTTCTTCGGCCAGACGCCGTTGAAGCGGAACTGCACCACCTCGGCGCCGAAGCGGCGCGCGATCGCCACGGAGGCGTCGGTGCTCTGCGAGTCGACGACAAAGACCTCATCCGCCCACGCCACGGACGCGAGGCAGCGGGGGAGATTGGACTCCTCGTTGCGGATCGGAATGAGGATGGAAACAGGAACTTTGCGCATGGAGAAAGGTTGGACAGCGAATCAGGCGTGTTGTCTCAGCCATAGCATCAGCCCGAGCGTGTTTTTCAGGGGCGCGGACTGCGTGATCGGATCTTGAATACGCCGCACGGTGACCCCCGAAGGAGGAACAAGATGGGCGAGACGATCGGTGCGGAACAGGGTGGACGCGGCGGTGCGGGCCTCGTCGGCCATCGCACGAATCAAGCGCCAGCCCGGGCTGTTGAACTCCATCGTGCGGACGTAGAATCGCGGATCGCGGCCGAGCCAGGCGAGGGCGCGGCGACCGAGTTTCCGCGTGCGCCGTTCGAGGTCGAACAGGAGGGAGCGCCGGGCGCCGATCAGCGGTAGCGTATCGAGGTAGTTTCGATCGAGATCGAGCCGCGCGAGGTGAGGGAAGCGGGTGACGAGCATCCGGGTTTGGATCCCGCGGTTTTTGGCGACGGCGTGCGGCAGACGGGCGGCCAGGCGGATCAACCGTCGGTCGAGCGCGGGCAGGACCGGCCACGCGAAAAGCGAATAGCGCCACGCGCAGGCGCCGACGGCGAAACGCTGGCGGTGAGCGAGGTTCATCCGCCATTCGCGCAGGTGATCCTGGGGATCGGCGTCGAGGTATTCACGCACGAGTTCGTTGCGAACGTCGTCGCAGGCTTGAGCGAGTTCCGGCGCGGCGATGAGTTCGCCGAGATGCTGGCGCGCGTAGCCGAGGCGCGCGATGCGGAGGGCGTCGAACGACAGCGCACCCGTGGCGGGCGCGACGTGTTTGGCGCCGCCGATCACGGCGTCGAGGGTCAATCCGCAGACCATGCGGTCGATCGAGACTTGGGGCGGACGAATCGACGTGTTCCAGCCCATGGGAAGCGCGTAGAGCCCGCCGCTCAACTGCTCCCACGTCACGCTCGATTGCGCAAACTGTGCGTAATCGCCGGCCGCGACATCCCATACGGTTTGGGGGAACTGGAGTTCACGGGCGACCAGCGTGGCGCAACGGGCATCGAGGTCGTGCGGCCGGCCGAATGTGACGCAGTTCGGCCGGGTGCCCGTCGTCGAGAGCAAGCCGGCGAGAAGGCGCGAATCGAGTCCGCCGGACAAGAGCAGACCGGGTTGGCGCGACCCGCCGAGCCCGGCGCGCAGTGCGGAAAGATGCAGGGAGGCGACGTGCTCGACGATTTCATCGAAGCTTTCCGGCACGCTGGTTTCGCGCAGCGGTGGCGGTGCGATTTCACGGGTGATGCCGCCGGCAGGGCAGAGCAGCAGATGATCCGGGCCGAGGCGGCGGACATTGCGCCAGAGCGTGCGACCGCCGACGAGGCCGCTCGTCAGGAGCAGCGCGGCGACGCCGTGGACATCGAGTTCTTTTTCGAAAGCGGGGTGGCAGCGGAAAAGCTCCGGGCTGCTGCCGACGAGGAGAATTTCGCCTTTTTGCCAGTGATAGATCGGGAAGACGCCAAGGGCATCGGCCTCCACGCGAACCCCGAGCCGGGGATGAACCAGCACGGCCGCGTAGTATCCATTTCTCTCGGACGGCGCATCCCACACGGTCTCGTGCAGCCGGCTGATCTCTTCCGCGGAAAACGTCCGGCCCGCGTCGTCGAACGGCTCTCCAAACAGGAGGCAGTCGGCGGAGTCCGGATGCGACGAGCGGTGCTGACCGACGGGCGCCGTTTCGGCAGCGGCCCAGGCGACGGCGTAATGCGGCGCGAGCAGCAACTCGCCCCGGAGCTGGGGGAGGAAGGCGACCCGGCTGCGCGCCCGCAACGCGGAGAACTGGCGGCGCACGGGATCGGGATCTTGGACGAGAAGGAAATTCGCCATGGAAAGGGTTGAAGCTTGAAACCAAAACCGGCCGCAGAAGCGGCCGGCGGGTCCGAACGAGGCCGCTCCCGACCGGGAGCGGCCTCGAAAGGAAAACGGTTCCGCCAATCAGGCGGCGACCGGAACGTTCGGGAGCGTCTTGGCTCCGCGGATACGACGGAACGCAACGAACCCGACCAGCAGCGCCGCACCGAAGGCAGCGTAGGTGGAGGGCTCCGGCACCGGCGTGAACGTCACCGTGACGTCACCGCGCTGCACCGTGGCATTCTCAGCGATCTGGAAATGCGTCGGTTCGAAGTTCACGTGGAACTGCACGAGGTAGTCGCCCACCTTCATGGCCGCAGGCTGATCGAACGAGACGGAGAAGGTGTCGGGAATCCCGCCTTCTTCGTTCGGCGTATGATCGATGTGGAACGTGATCGTGCTGAGGGCGACGGCCTGCCATTCAGGTCCCGTGAGCTGGAGGCCCAGATTGAACTGGGCGGTAGGCGCACCGGAGCCGAGCAGCGTCATGCCGTTCGTGATTTCAAACAGACCGGCTTGGATCGTTTCGCCAGAACCCACGTCCGAGAACGAGGCGTTGGCGAATTCGATGATCGACTGACTGGAGTCCTCCCACGGAATGCCGGTCGAGAACTTGGCCCAGCTTCCGCCGGGTCCGTTCTCCACCGTCGTGTTGGCCTCAGCCAGGTCGACGAACGAACCCGTGGTGTGACCGCTCAGCAGAAGCTGGGCGTTCGCCACGGAGAACGTGAGCGCCAGCCCGAAGGCTGCCGCGATTAGGGAACTAATGCGAGTATGCATTGGTTTTGGTTTTTTGGTTTGTGCAATATCAGCTTGCCATGCCGCTCGTCATCGAGGGGCTGAATAACCATGTTACGCAGGTGATTGCTAAACAACTGGATTGGTGCGTCCCATCCCCCGATCAGTTCATAGGGGAAACGAGTAAAAAGGAGGCCGGAACACCCTATCGACCCGGCGGTCGCGTGGTGGGATGAACGACCTCATTTTCGCCGCGACCAGCCGCGGTTTGCGAGGTGCAGCCGGGCGTTCGCTTGCCCGCTTCCCGCGCCACGCTCAGCTCTGCTCGGTTTTAGTGCTGAGTTTTTGCAGCCATGTCGGTTTTGCCGCATTGGAAAAGGGCGGTGTGTTCGAAGCCGAGCCCGCGGACTATGCGGCTCCATTCGAACGCGCGGCGCAAACCGACGACAGCATCTTGCGGATCATCAACGTCGAGGAGCGCGCGGGAGTGGCGCGAAGCGGCGACTTGGTGCGGGTGCCGGTGTTTTTCGCGGCGGGAGAATGCCGTCGGATCGAGGATTTGACGGTTGTCGGCGACGGTGACGAGGCGGGCACGCCGATTCCGTTTCAAGCCGACGACATCAGGCGGGGGCCCGATGGGGGCATTGCGAGAGTTCACCTATGGTTACGTGCGGGTCTGGGCGCCGGGGAGCGTCGGAGCCTTCGGCTGGTGAGCAGATTGTCGGGAACCGAAAACACGGGTTCGGAGGAAAAGAGCGGCGTTCGCGAAGCTCCGATTCGCTTCGCGACAGAACGCGGCGAAGTGAGATTTGGAGCGGCGGGGCAGCTCGAAAGCGTGCCGTTGGGCGAGGCCACATGGACGTTTGCACAGGGCGGCGCGACTCCGCGGGTGACGATCGAAATACCGGCCGGCGAAGGACAGGAAGGCCGCAAAATCTTGCTCGGCGGGGCCGAGGCGTCGCCGGAGGTGCAATGGTCGGCCGGGACGTTGTTCGGCAAGGTGCGGCTGCGCTGGAGCGGGCCGGAGGGCACACGCCTCGTGCAGGAGTTTCGCGTCCCGCGCGACGGTCGGGAAATTGTCGTGACCACGGTGGTGTATCCAGGAGATCGTGACAACGCGGTCGTGAAGGAGAATCGACTTCTCGTCGGAGAACTCGCCGGGTCTGGCTCGGTAGAGGTGGTGCGGGTGCCGGCGGGAGTGCGCCATGCTCTCCGGGCGCAACATGCTTACGATCTCACCGCGACGGTGGAGAAAACCGCGCGCCGCGCCCTGCTTGCGGTGCCGCTGGTGATCGGAGGCGGGAATGGCCGCTGGTCGCTTGATGGCGATACGCTCGCGCTGAACGGCCAGCGAAATTTACAGAAGGGAAAAGAAGGCGAGAAGAGTTCGCTGAAGGCATTCTGGACCGAGGTGCGACTCGTGCCGGTGGCGAACGACATCGGCGTCGAGGCGCTATGGGAAAACTATCGCGCGCACGTGCAGCCGCTCGTGGCGGTGGTCGACGAACCCGGTGTCACGATCGACGACCTGCATGCCGCGTTGCAGCAAGTGGTGAAGGAGATGAAGCCGATCGGCTGGCGGCAGGAGGCGGGGCGTGCGCTGGTGCTCGGCGATGCGGCGCGCACGGCGAAGATTTTGACGCAAGGGCCGAAGGAAAAGGAGGCCGACGCCGATTCACTCGTGCGCGGCGCCGAAAATGCGCGCGCGAAGATCACGAACAACGGCCAGCGCAAAGTCATGGAGCACGAGAAAGGCCGCGCGTATGGCGGCGTCGATCCGTATCACATCACCTACACGCAGAGTGCCGCGGCGGCGCTCGCGGTGTTGACGGATGCTCCGTCCCGCGTGAGCGAGATCAACCTCGCGATGGCGCGGGCGGCGCGCCGCGTCGGCGGCATGATCGACAAGGCGGGCAGTCCCTACATCGATTGTTTCAATCGCACGCTGAACATGCAGATGGGGCCGGTGTTGTTCGGGCTGACCGCGGGCGTGAAGGCCGGCGACATGGAGCTGGCCGGTTTCTATCGCGACCTCGCGACGGCACCGGCGGTGCTGGGCGTGTTTGGCCGCGGCCAGCGGCCGTATACGGGCGCGCCGGCGACCCGGGCGGATCAAACCGATTATCTTTACCAGGCGATCTGCGATTTCTGGCTGCGTGCGACCGAACTGCTGGGCAACGAGGAGCTCGGGCTGCACCCGCTGGCGTATTCACGTTTCACGGACTGTGTCGACGTGATGGCGGATCTCTATCACGGGCCCGCGGCGAATCACAAAGAGGAGCTGCCCGGGGTGGCGCGGTCGAATTTCTACCGCGGGCAGGCGCACACGCATCGGTGGCTCGGCTGGTCGGCGGCGCCGTATATCCGGCTGCTCGAGAAGCCGGAGGAAAGGGGAACGGTCGGCGTCACGGAAGCGTTGCGCTACACGCAGTCGTTGAAGGGCCGTTGGAAGAACTGGCCGGATCTCACGTTCTACGTGCTGGCCGATCTGCTGGTGCGCGAAGCGCTGCCGCGCTACGAACGGCCGACGCTCTTGGGCGCGCCGGAAAAAGTCCGTCTGCAACGCGGACCGCGCGAGACGGAGATCGCCTGGCAGGCGGTGCCCGGTGCGACCGGCTACCGTATCTATCGTGCGGAGACGCCGGGCGGACCTTATCGCTGGCTCAACTCCACTCACGCCGAGCCGGCCGGTCAGCCGGTGACAGCGTCGCGGTTTATCGACGCGGGCGCGAAGGCATCGGCGACTTACGTGGTCACGGCGGTCGATTCGAGCGGGCGCGAAGGGCAATGGCCGGACCGGGCAGCCGAGAAGTGAGGCGAGATTTGCCTCGCGGGCAGCGCCTCCGCTGGAGACGCACGCCTGCGTCGATGCTCAGCGGGGCTCGTAGCGCACGGACGACGACGGGCGCGAAGGGCGGGGCTTGCCCTGAAAGACGCGGCGAACCTTCATTTCGACCGGGCGCATGCGGCTCCAGTAGATCGCACGCGTGAACTGCGCGAACGAGAATGGCGTGTGGTTCACGAAACGCACCTGCGGCATCGCCGCGAGGCTGTGATCGTAGATCGCGCGGTTCTTGAAATAGTTGTTTCGGTAAAAGGTGACCTTGCGCCCCATCATCGCCGCGGTGATCGCGCCGTGGCAGCGATCGGTGTGGATTTCCGCGAAGCGCGCGACGAAATCGAGAAGCTTCTCCGGCTCGGCATCGGAGCCGTGCGACGCGTCTTCGATCACGTCGAGATCGTGGGGCAGGCGGCCGTAGGCGGCTTCGTTGTCGTGGCGGAAAAGTCCGGCGCGGCCGGCGGCGGGGCGCGAGGCCCATTCGCTCACGTCGAGATGAAAGGCGAGGTCATGACCGAGAAGCAGAACCTTGGGTTTCGCGCCGACTTTGCGGAGGGCGTCGAAGCTCACGAGCTCGCGGCAAAACACGCTGTATTTGCGGTCCCACGTCTGGACGAACGAACGCACGGCCGGCTCGGTCACGTCGAACGAGGAGGGCAGGAAAACGATTTCGGAAAAGCGCGGTGCGATCGTGCGCAGCCGCCGCGGGAGCGAGTGAGTGCCGCGCGACATCGCGCCGGCGCCGTAAACCAGCAGCACGTCGCCCCGCATCTGGCTGAGATCGTCGGTCTCGTGAAATTCACGCGGCGCAAGGCCGATGCTGGAGAAGAATTGCCGGCCGCCGAGGTGGATGACGCCGTCGCCGCGATTACCCCGATTGAGCAGCGCGACGATTTCCCGTCCGCGATACTCGGCGAGGAGTTGAGCCAGGGCTCCGTTTTTGGAGAGCGAGGGCGGCATCAGGATGAGTGCGACGGAAGCGTGCGGGCGAGCGGGGCGGCGGAGGCCGACGGGTTGGTTTGACCGCGCAGGCCGCGGACGGAGCCGGCAACGACCTTGCGAAGTCCCGGCGGGAGTTTTCCGGCGACAGCGCGGATGCCGTTCGACAACAACTGGCGGCGGCGATTGCGGCGCAGCGCGCGTTCGGCGGGCGCGATCCAGGGTTCGTTCACGCCGAGCCGACGGGCTTCGGAGAGCAGGTAGCTGAACTCGTCGAGGCCGCCCTTGCTCTTGATCGTGACGCGTTCGACGCTACGCAGGTCGATCGGCTCGGGGAAGGCGGGCGCGTCGGTGACGCCGGCCACTCGCAACATGAGCATGGTGCGCAGGCATTTTTCACAGCGGCAGCAGTTGCGATCCAGCTGATGGCCCTGCCAGCAGACCCGGACGTCGCGCAGCGCGGCCGGCCACTCGCCGAGGTGGCGCAGCTTTTCGATGCGGCCGTAACGCGTGCCGTCGTGGATAATCTGATACGCGAAGCTCGATAGCAGCGGATCGGTGACGGGATTCGAGCCGTTCTCGAAATGCGAATGCGTCCAGTCGTGACACGAGGGAACGAGACCGAAGGCGAAAGCGGGTTGAAAGAACGACAGGCTCGCGGCGACGGCGGCGGCGAAGGTCTTTTCCCACGGAACCGGAAGCTCGCGGAGATTCGAGGCGCCGGTGAAGAAGGCGAGGCCGGCGTCATCGATCATGCGCCGGGAGCGCGTGGCGGCGCGTTCGAACGTCGCTTCGTCGGCGAGCGGGATGTCGAAACCGTGCATCATCAGCGCAGCGCGCAGCGGACGCTTGGGGGTGAGCGAGGAAAGGGGCGTGTGGCGAAAAGCGCTGAAGCAGCTGTCGACGCCGCCGGAGAACGCCGTGATGCCGCCCGACTCGGGAGCGCGCCGCGGCGCCGGCGCGATTTCATCGGCGCTGAATTCGATCGGCGCCGGAGCGCGGCGCTGGAATGACGAGAAGGCATCCTGGAAATCGGCGAGATTGGCGAACAATCCATCCGAGATCGTGCCGTGGACGTGCAGGCGATCGATGCGCCCGAGCGCGTAAACGAGCGTCGCCAGGACGAACGGATCGGCGCGCGCGGTCAGCTTCGACGCGCTGGCTTGCGGAAAACGAAACCAGAGGCGTCGCGTCGACTGGGGTTCGACCAGGCGGCAGGCGAATTCGATGCGATCGCCGGAGATCGGCGAAGGAGTTTCGACGAAGAGATCAGCGGAGCGGGCGGACGATTTCGCGTGACGGGGTGACATCATGAGAGGGGGCGTTTGAGCCGTGAACGAAAGGCGAGACGACTTCGACCAGACTGTGCGCCACCCGACCGATTTCGTAGCGTTGGCGAAAGAGGGCGGCGGCGGCGGCTTGCATGTGAGAACGATCGGCGGGACTCGACTGGCGCCAGCGATGCAGCAGGCGAGAGGTGCCGGCGAGGTCATCGGTGTCGGTGAGTCCCGCGCGTTCCGACTCGATCGAGTCCCAAATGTTCACCTTGCGTGAGATCAAGACGGGCGTGCCGACCGCAAGCGCTTCGACGACAGCGATTCCGAAATTTTCCTGGTGCGAAGGCAGAACGAAGACCTCGGCGCTGCGCAACGCGCCCCATTTGCGCTCACCCTCGATCATCCCCGAAAACAGCACGTGGCAGCGTGGCGGCATCGCGGCGGCGAGCGCTTCGAGTTGGCGGCGATAAGGATCGTCCGAGAACGGTCCGGCGAGGACCAGCGAAGGCAAATTCTCGGTGGCCGATTGGCCGAGTTCGGCGTAGGCGCGCAGAAGAAGGTCGGCGCCTTTCTTCGGATGCAGCCGGCCGAGAAAAAGCCAAAATGGGCGGGCCGCGAGCGCGGGCATCGAGGTGCGCCATGCCGCAATTTCGCGTTCGGCGTTTCCGGACGGCGCGGCCGTGCCGTAGGCGACCACGCGTTCGCGGCACGCGTAAGGGCGGAAGCTTTCGCGAGCGAGCCGGCGTTCTTCCTCGCAGGTGAACAGCACGGCGGCGGCGTCGCGGAGCACGTGGCGTTCGCACACCTGCCAGTAGGCCCATTTTTTGGCGTGCTTGAGCGGATACGCGCGACGAAACCACGGATCGAGCATGCCGTGCGGGAAGACGAAATAGGGCGTGCGGGTGGATCGCAACGTGCGCCGGACGACGCGGCCGTGATGTTGCCAAAGTCCGTGCACGAACACGGCGTCGTAGCGGGAGGCGTTGGCCCGCAGCCACGGCTCGAGGCGCGGAGCGAAGGCGTAGCCGCCGCGCGCCGGCCCCAGCTCCACCAGATCGGCGCGGCCGGGAACCGTGGCGGCGCGGCCCGGGGCGTCGAGCGTGGCGAACGTCGTGTGGTGTCCGAGCGCTTCGAGCGACGGAGTGATGGCGCGAAGTCCGGCGGAGGGACCGCCGTGCCGCGGATCGAGCGTGGCGATGACGCGAAGAAGGTTCATGCGGCGGCGAGCGGGGCGGGGGAGGCGGCGAGTTTCGCGTAGGTTTCGAGGTAGCGGTCGAACATGAGCGACTCGGTCCAGTTGTCGGTGCGTTCGAGTCCGCGCCGCGCCATGTCCGCGAGCCGCGGCCACGCGAGCACGATGCGGCGGGCGGATTCCTGGGGATCGGCAGGGTCCAGGTAGCACGCGGCGTCGCCGCCGACCTCGGTCATGGGCGGCCGTTCGGAGGTGAAAACCGGGCAGCCGCACGACTGCGCCTCGGCGATCGGCCAACCGAAGCCCTCGTGCCAGGACGGAAAGAGCAGCGCGTGCGCGACCGAATAAAGCGCCTGCAATTGAGGCTCGCTGAGATTCGAAAGATGGACGACGTCGTCGCGCAGATCGAGGCGGTGGAGCATGACCTCGAGGTGCGGTGCGAGCGGCTTTCCAACCATCACGAGGCGCGGCGCAGGGCTCATCAATCGCCTCAGCTCGGCGTAGGTCGCGAGGAGTCCCTCGCGGTTTTTATACCACTGGCCGCCGCCAATGTTCAGGAGGAATCCGCGGCCCCCGTGTTCGAGCAGGCCGGGCGGCAGCCCGCGTTCGCGCAGCATGCGTCCGACCACGAGACGCGCGGCCGCGGCGGGCAGTGGGCGGTAGGGAAAGTTGAGCGCGAGAGGGATCACGGACATGCGCTCGGCCGGCATCGCGGTGAGCCGCTGCAGGTCGAGGGCGGTTTGATGCGACGGGACGACGACGTGAGGGAGACGCGCGATGTTTTCGAGAATCCAGGACTGATAACGACGACCCAGAGTCGAGACACGATGCTGGGTGAACTCGCCGTGCGCGGCGCGAATTTGCAGGAGGTCGTGACACGTCGCGAGCAGACCGCGCCGCGCGAAGAGGGGCGCGTAGACGGAGTTGGCGTGATCGACGATATGAACGATGTCGGCCTGACGATTACGGGCGAGGCGGCGGCGCACGCTTTGCGGGAAGAGCAGGAACTTGTCGACGTAGCCCACAAATTTCATCGGTCCGCGATAGCGGTAGCGCGGCAACAGGCGAACGAGCCGCGGCTCGGGCGACCAGGTCGTGACCTCGTGACCGCGCGAGCGCAGACCGCTGGCGAGCAGCCGCGAGAAACGCAGCATGCTTTCCTGGCGGTCGGGGGCGAAATTGCCGATGAGAAGAATGCGCATGGCGAGAGCGGTCAGTAACGCGGACGCAGTGCGACCGGGCGAGGTGGGGGGGCGGCGAGGGGAGGCTTGTCCTCGAGCTCCTCGTCGTCGGCGTCGTCGGATTCCTCATCTTCGTCCTCCTCGTCCTCATCTTCATTGAGGGAGGCGAGCACGAGGCCGCCGCCGATGACGGCGAAACCGAGCAGGGTGGGCGGCGCCCATTGGTTGAGTGCGATCGGGATAGCGGCCGCGGAGAAAAGGAGGAGCGGAAGGTTGTCGCGTTTTTGGAAGAGCGCGTTGAGGGCCTTCAGGCCGAGGTGCAGCGTGAGAAAGACGCGAAACGCGATGAACGCCCCGCCGATAATCGGGCCGAGCTCGAGGAAAATTTTTCCCCATTCGTCTTCGGCGAGGAGAAAGCCGACGCGCCCCGAGAGAAGACGGGCGCCGACGTTGGAACCGATGCCGATGCCGTATCCGAAAAACGGTGCCACGGAGGCCCAGTGAAACGGCTGGGTGAAGCCGCCGATGATCCGGCCGAAGATGCCGCCCCAGGCGTCGCGGTCCTCGCCGCCGGCGGCGGTGGTCCAGCGCGAGAGGAACACCGTGCGCGCCTCGTCAAAAATGGGCAGAAACGACACACCGACGGCAACGACACCGAGGGTGAGAATGGTTTTGAACTTCGAGCCGAGGCCGATGCCGGCGCGCGACATGCTCAGGACGAAAACGATGCCGACGATGACCGTGGCGAGCATGGCGGTGCGGCTGATCGAAACAGGCAGCGCGACGATGACGGCGAGGCCGCAGGCGATCAGCACGGGCCACCACAGCCGGCGGTTGGCCGTGGCCTGGTGGAGAAAATAGGCGGCGACCAACGGATAGAAAACCTGCGGGCCGGTGATGAAGGAGAAAAATCCGGGCGGGCGGATGCGGCCCATCGCGCCGAAAATCTGGCCGCCCTCGCCGCCGCCGATGCCGCGATTGATCGGTGCATTCATCGGCGACCGGAACTGCATGATCATGACGAGCGTCATGGGAATCGCCACCAGCAGCAGGAAACAGCCGATACGTTCGACATCCTTGCGCGTGAGCACGCGCGCCATGATCCAGATAAGCGGAACGTGAAGGTAGTTGATACGAATGCCGTAGGCAATGACGAGCGGGTTGGACTGGCCGCCGAACACGCTGCCCGCCGCCGACGCGACGGCGAGCGCGGCGGTCGCGAAGATGAAGCCGTTGAGCGGAAAGCGGCCGGCAAAAAAGGCCGCGACGTAGATCGCGAGCACGATCGGGTCGCGGACGATCAACAGCGGATCGGAGAGGGAAGGCAGCACCCACTTCCGCAGCGCGCCCTCGAAAATGAGGAGCACGATGTAGAGCCAGATGAGGACCTTGATGAATTTTTCCATGTCAGGCGCGCACGAGCGTGGAGGAGATGCACGCAGCGAGAGACTCGCCGTATTGCTCCCAGGTGAATTCACGGGCGCGGAGTTGGGCCCGGTCCGACATGTCGGCGCGCAGGCCGGGATTGCGCCGGAGGAGGTCGAGGCGATCGGCGATGTCGCGCGACGAGCGAATCGGCACGATGAACCCCTCGACACCGTCGGTGATGAGATCGGGGCCGGCGGTGTGCGGCGTGGTGATGATGGGCAGGCCCATCGCCATCGCTTCGAGCAACACGAGACCGAAGCCTTCGAACAACGACGGAAAAACGAAGGCGTCGTGCGCCGCCATCTCGGCGAGCACCTCGCGGTGCGAGCAGCTCGGAATCCAGCGGACGTTTGCGAGTTCGCGGTCGAGCGCGGCGCAGCCGCCCAGAGGACGGGATCCAATGACGGTGACCTGGACCGAGCGGCCGAGCGAGCGGGTGGCTTCGAAAAGATAACTAAGGCCCTTGCGCTGGCCGAGGGAGCCGACGAAGAGCACGCGAAGCGGTTGATCGCTTTTGGACGGGATCGGTCGCGGCGGCGGCGGCGTTTCGAGGCGCGGCGCGCCGTAAGGAATCATCACGACAGAACCGCTGAAATCGGGGGCGTGCTCGAGAGTGCGCAGCGTGAACGAGCTCGCGACGATCACGAGATTGGCCTGGTGGAGCTCGGCGTCCTTACGCGCGGTTTTTTGCGGGCTGTCGATATTGCCGTGCAGGGTCGAGGCCCATTCGGGTTGAAGGGCGGCCTCTTCCTGCAGGATCGAGCGCGCGGCGCGCCAGTAGCCGATGGGCAGATCGTAGATGCGGAGCTGGCCGCGACGCGTGGCGGCGCGGAAGCTTTCCCGCGCGCCGTCCTCGTAGGCGTAGACGGCGGTGAAACGGTCGTCGGCGAGGCGCTGGCTGACCTTGCGGTCGAGGGAGCGGTAAACGGCGTCGACGCTCAGCGGGCCTTTTTCGTGGCGGACGAGCGAGCGCAGGCCGGCGCGCGGCGCGAGCAAGCGGCCGAGTTCGCGGGCGGGGAAGGTGCGAATGACATCCGTCAGCTCCGACGGAAAGACCCGCCGGCGCAGTTGGCGTGCGACCGCGTCAGGGATGAGGCGGCGCAACAGCGGCGTTTCCCGGTAATGCACGCAGGTCCAGAATTCGCCGAGCAGGCCGGCGCGGTGCAGGCCGAGTGCGGCGTGGCGGACGTTGGCGTTTCCGGTGGGATGAGAGAAAAGAATCATGGCGTGGCGCGGTCAGGCGGCGGAAGGCGCGGCCACGGCGGCGAGCAGGGCGGCGAGCTTTTCGGGGTCGACCACGATGTCGCGTTCGCGATCGGCGACGTCGGGCACATCGCGCATGACGCGGCCCTCGCCGAGCAGGACGGTGTGCTCGAGGCCGAGGCGGGCGGAGATCATCCAGTGAAACGCGGCGAGCCAGCCGGGCGGCGCGATCTCGATCACACGCGCGCCGGGAGCGGCAAAAACGAGATTCGCGAACGCGGCGCCGGCGGGGCCGGCAATGATTTCGGCTTCGGCGAAGAGTCGTGCCTGCGCGGAAATATTGAGAGCGCCCGGGGTGATGATTTCGAAGCCGTGCGAGCGGAGGAGCGGGAGGAGGGAGGCCTCGTTGCTCAGGCGGCGGAAGCTCGCGTCGCCGCGACTCAAATAGATCCGGCGGGTGGGCGCGAGCAGCTCCAAGGGAAGGAACGCGCTGCGGAGGAAGGTGGCGTCGGCGGCGGGGAGAGTCTGGTTGGCGGGCTTGAGCGACGGAACGACCAGCGTTTCGGCCCGGATCCAGAGCGATTCGTCGGCCGAAAGGATCTTGTCCGCGGGGATGCCGAGGTGCTGCAGCGTCGTGAGCTGGTAGCCGCGCTGGGCGTGATTGACGATCACGCGGTCGAAATCCTCGAGGCGATAACCGGCGCGCCGGACGAGACCGAGGCGCGGGAGGAGATCAATCATCCAGTGATGAAAATTGTCGGTCGCCTCCGGCGTCACCAGATACAGGATACGTCCGGGAAACCGGCGCGGCGGGGGGAGGTGCAGGCGGGTCCAGACGGTGTGAAATTCCGCACCACAGGGATCGTGCGTGAAAGCCGGGACGAAGCGTCCGTCGGCGGTGAACACGCCGCCGGTGGGATGGCCCCACGCAATGCCGTCGGCGAATTCGGCGACGTAGGACGGCGCGGCGGTTTCGGACGCGCGCGCGGCGAAGAACGCAAGGGCGTCGGCGTGGTCGCCGGCAATGATGGGGAGAGGCCGTTGAAACGTGCCGCCCGGGTCGAGGCGAGTGACGGTGACGCCGCGCGGGAGCTCGCCGGAGAGCGGGTCGAAGGTGCGGTTGTCGGGAAGGCGGAGACGCCGACGCAGCCAGCCGACGCGACGCGGCGCGGCGAGCGCGCGGATGCGAGCTCCGCGGGCATGAAAAAGGAACGCCTTGGCGATCTTTCGCGCAGAGATCATCGCGACCTCAGATAGGATAGGCGGCGCGCGGGTAAACGCGCCGGTGGATCATGGCGTAGGCGGTATCCGGGAGTGAAAAGCGGAGGATCTGAAGGTAGAACCGGGCGTTGCGCCACGGTGAGATGGTGCGAAGGCCGTAGCGGCGGCAGAATTCGTTGAAGACGCGGGTGCGCATGAGCGTTTGCTGGAGTTGAAGGCGGCGGGTGCGGGCGCGAACGGAGTCGGAGCCGACGTGGCGGCGCCATTCCGTGAGGACATCGGGCAGCGTGATGACGCGGCCGAAATAGGGAGCGACGATACTGAGGCGCGTGTCGGCCCACAGCGGATGGCCGTCGGAGAGATCGAGCGGCAGCATGCACTCGAGATACGCACGGGAGAAGGCGAGCGCGCTGCTGGGGTAGTAGAAGTCCACGTCCTGGTGGCGGTAGATCTCCTTGAGATGTTCGACCACGTGTTTCCGCGGCTCGACGTTGCTCCCGAGCATGCGGCCGTTCTCGTCGATTTTGTCCATCGGCGACTGGATGAGCGCCACATCGGAGTTGGCGACGAACGTCGAGACGTATTGCTCGACCTTGTCGCGCTTGAAGCGGTCGTCGCCGTCGAGGACGAACACCAGCCGGCCCGAGGATTGGGCGAAGGCGCGCTCGATGGCGCGGGCCTGGCGGATGTAGGCGGGTTCGGAGCCGGGCGGGTTTTCGACGAGTTTAATCCGGCTGCCGTAGCGGCGGAGAAGGGGGACGGTGTTGTCGGTGCTACCGTCGTCATGAACGATGATCTCGTGCGGAAGCACGGTCTGGACGAGCAGCGAATCGATGCACTCCTCGATGAAGCGTTCGTGGTTGAACGTGTTGACGAGGACGCTGGTCGTGACGTTGCCGCCGTGGTCGGTGGACATCCGGCGCGGCTCGATGCGCGGTGCCCCCGGGCCTTGGGAGCCGAACAAATCGTGCACGTCGATGGCCAGGAAGTTGGCGCGACCGAACGGAGCGGAGTTGTGGAGCGACGAATCCATCAGGCGGACTGGAGAGCGAGATCGCGGCGCTCGAAATACGAACACCAGGCAGCGGTGACAACGGACGGAGAAAAGGCGCGGTCGTAGGCGGCGCGCTGGGCGAGGCGCGAAGTAGCGCCGCGCCGGATACGCGCGGCCATCCGGGCGACGGCGGAGGCGAGCGTGGCGGGGCTGTGCGGCTGCTCGACGACGATGCAGTTTTCGGGTGCGAGCGCGATCTCGCGGGTGCCGCCGCGATCGGTGGCGATCCACGGCAGACCGGCGGACATCGCCTCGATGAGACTGAGCGGCATCCCCTCGTTGTGAGTGGAGAAGAGGACCAGGGCATCGAGCCGCTGGAGAATTTCCGCCTGGTCGGCGCCGGAAGTGTAGGCGCCGTGATAGACGATGTTGGGAAAGTCGCGAAAGTAGGCGGGCGGAAAATGCGGGCCGGCGCCGTGAATGTGCCAGGTGATTCCGCGCAAATCGGAGCGCTGGCTGAGCTCGCAGACGTGAGCGATGCCTTTTTCGGCGACGAGCCGGCCCATGAAGCCGAAATTGAGATTGGCGTCCGGGGTGATGGCCCGGTCGGCGACCTGCGCGGCGTCGACGGGGCAGCGAGTCAGGTAAGGAAGATAACCGACGTCGTTGCGACCGATCGCCTGGGCGATCGCCTGTTGCGTGGCGCGCGAGCAGGCGACGATTTCGGGAGCGTCGCGCAGCACGCGGCGAAATCCGCCGGACCAGGTGGTCTGCTCGGCGACATCGGCGGCGGTGTGGTGGTGATGAATGATCCGGGTGTGGGCGCGCGCAGCGAGCCACGGAAGACGGGCGAGCGCGCTCTGGCCGTTGGTATAGATCAAATCCCAGGGCTGCGGCTCGCGCCGGAGCGATTCGCGCAGAAGCCACAGGCCTTTGGTGACTTTCCCGGCGGCGCCGCGCCGGCGCGCGAGTTCGCGGAGGGAAACGCCGCTCGCAGCGAGCGAAGAGCGGAGTTCGGGCCCGAGCGAATTGCTGGTCGTAAGAAGAGTAACGGAATGTCCGCGCGAGGAGAGAACGCCGGCGAGGTCGCACACGTGTCGTTCCATGCCGCCGAACGCAGCCATCTGGGGAGCGTAGAAGAGGATCTTCATGCGACCAGGGCGCCGCCGGTGGCGGGGGTGTCGAGTTGCGCGAGGAACTGGTTGGCGAGCGCGGGGAGAAAGGCGGCGGGCTCGCGTCGCTGGCCGAGCCACAGCGGAAATTCGCCGGGCGCGAGGTCGTTGAGCCGACGGAGCAACGGATCGCGCGGAGTGTGCGCGATGGAACCGTGGCGGGGGTGCCAGTCGTCGCGCGGCACCAGGACCGGGAGCCCGTGCTCGAGCAGCGTGGCGGTGGTGCCGCTTTTTTCGATGAGGGCCCACGGGTGCGTGGCGATGCCGAAGTCGGAGGCGCGAATGAAGCGCGAGATCTTCTCGGGGGCATGCGCGCCGAGGGGAAAGACGCGAATGCCGGATTTTTCGCGCGCGAGCTGTTCGAGCAGACGATCGCCGTGAGCGCCGGCGCGGCCGAAGGCGACGAGACAGATCGGTCGGCGAGCTTCGGTCGACGCGGCGCGCAGGAAGGCGAGCGTTTGCTCGGGTTTCCATTGCGGATGGATCGTGCCGAAGATGGCGCCAATCCATCGCGGCTCGGCCGGGAGAGAGGGGCCGATGAGCTCGGCGAGTTCCGCGCGGGCGAGATAGGGTTTCACCGAAAGCACGGGCATGTTGCCGAAGAGCGGCAGCAAGTCCGCCGGCCAGCCGTGGTGCGCGAGCGCGAGCTGGTAGGCGGGGTTCGTGGTGTGAAGGCAGGCGGGGCGCAGGCGGCGCAGGAAAAGAAGGAGCTTGCGACGCTGGAGCGCGCCGACGAGGCGGGGACGAAGGCGATCGGATTGGGCGAGGCCGAGCCAAAGCTCGTGGAGCATGACGTGGTTGGGCCAGCGCTGCACGGCGGCGGCGAGACGGTAGAATCCGGCGGGCAAAATGCCTTTGGGGTCGAAGCCGTAAGGCACCATTTGCCAGCTCACCCAGTGCGGATCGAAATTCGCGAGCAGGTCGTGGAGCATCTTCTCGCGTTTCGCCCAACTGAGCGCGGCGGAAAAGCGAACCTCATCGCTCCGCTGAATCACCGCGGTGGAGGCGGAGAGGTGGCGATCATGCAATGCGACGAGCAGACAAACGTGTCCGAGCCCGGCGCACGCGGCGGCGAGCTGTCGGACATAATCGCCGACGCCATCCCGGCCGGGAGCGAGCGAAGAGCAGAGAAAAACGAGTTTCACGAGGAAGGCAGGAGAAGCGGGGACGGTTCAGGCGCGGCGATAGATGCGGCCGAGCAGGGCGCCGGACGTGAGCGAAAGGCGCAGACGGGCGAGTTCGCCGGGACGGAAGAGCCGCAGCGGTTTTTCGGCGAAGCGGAAGAATGCTTTTTGCGCGCTGCCGGGCGGCTTGCCGTGAAGAGCGTCCTTGAGGAAGCCGCCGCGCCACGGTTTGCGGCCGCCGATCGCGTGCGACATGAGATGACCGCCCGTGGCAAAATCCATGCCTTCTGGGCCAACGCCGTTGACCGGAAATTCGGTGACCATGAGCGACATGTTCATCGCGTCCTGATCGGGCGTGTGAAAGAGCGCGGTGGGACGATCGACTTTGATGGTATCGAGCGATCCGATCTCCTCGGCGGCGAAACGGATGATCTGCGCCCATGTGTCGAGCAGCGGAGCGAAAGCGCGCGGCAGGCCGAGGAAGCCGGCGTTGTAGTAGCGGTCGAGCGGACGCGCGGTGGGAAGGTGGCGCTGCGCGAGGAAGTCCGACCACGCGAGCCGCTGCGGATGGCGCGCGGGCATGTAATTGTTGACATCCTCGCAGAGCGCGACGCCGTCGGCGGCCCAGCGGTCGAACGTCGACCACGGCGCTTTCACGACGATGTCGGGGTCGAAGTAGTAGAGTTGCGCGGCGTCGGGCGTGTGGGTTTCCCAGCACTGACGCATGAAGGTCGGCTTGAAGTGCGTGAAGTGGAGATCGGGCGCGACGGGGACGAAACGCACCTCGATGCCGCGGGTGAGTCGGCGGGCGGCGTCGGCCCATTCCGGCTCGGGTCCGCGGTGGCCGCAGACGATGCGGCCGGAAAAACCGCTGGCGTGGAGGGAATTGATGAGGGCGCCGACGCCGTAGTGATAGTTGCCCTCGAAAAGAGTGCAGACGGCGGAGGTCATGCGGCCTTTCCGCGAGTGTAGTTCAAGACGACGGCGGCGAGCCAGTAACCGAAGGCGGTGGGCGCGAGCGCGCGGTGGCGCAGCGATTGAGTGAAGAATCCACGGGCGGACGCGGGGTCGTCGCGCAATGCGATGCGGCCGGCGGCCATCCATGCATCGGCGGCTTGCGCGCGGCGCTGCTGGCTGGGCACGGCGTCCCAATCGATGTTCTTTTCGTAAACGCGGGCGCTGGCGAGGGCCATGGCGACACCGTGGCGCGACATGGCGTTGGGGTGTTTGCGATAAAGGCAGGTGTTGACGCCCGTGTAGGCGAAACGCGCGCCGCTGCGCGCGCAGCGGATCCACATCTCGCGGTCTTCGACGTAGCGGAACGTGGGATCGAAACCGCCGACGTCTTCCCACAGGCAGCGGCGCATGAGGACGGACGACGGCTGGATGGTGTAGGTGCCGTTGAAGAGGCTCGAAGGAAAGTCGGCGATCATTTCGGGCGTCGGCGCGCGCACGGAGATTTCGCGACCGGTGTCGCTGTCGAACAGCACCGAGCCGGAGTGGATGAGCTCGGCCGACGAACGGTGCATGAGCTCGGCGGCGGCTTCGAGATGGCCACCGGTCCAGACGTCGTCGGCGTCGAGCAAGGCGATCCATTCGCCGCGCGCGGATGCAATGCCGGTGTTGCGCGTGGCGGGCAGGCCGAGGTTTTGCGCGTGGCGGTCGTAGCGAACCGGTTGCGAGACGGTGCGGGCGAATTCGCGCACGATGTCCTCGGTGGAGTCGCGGGAGCCGTCTTCGGTGACGATGAGTTCCCAATCGGAAAAACGCTGGGCGCGCACCGACTCGAGGGCGGCGGGCAGGTAGCGTTCGGCATTGTAGGCCGGAATGCAGATGCTGATCAGCGGTGGCTTCATCGCGACGAAGGTGAAAAGTTGAGCGGCGCCCGGACGGGGGCGCGGCATGGACAGCGATTCCGGTCAGGAGTGCGCTGCGGAGTAGCGGTTTGCAGTGACGAGCCCGAGATGCTCGCCCAGACGATCGAGAATGGCCGAATCGACGGACTCGTCGAATTTACGGGCGAAGAAATTGGGACTGGCGAGGAGGCGGTCGAAATCGGCCAGGCGGAGCGTGCGCGGGTGGGGTGTGTGCGGGGGGAAATCGATTTCGCGGAGGTGGCCGTTGACGATGGTTGACGCCAGAGGGCTGTTGAGCAGAACGGTTTGGAAAACGATTTCGTTGGCGTGGGCAGAATGGGCGAGCCAGCGAGTGATGCGGCGGGCGTCGGGATCCGACACGAAATAATCGCAGCCGGCACGGCTGAGAATCACGTGATTGGCGCCCCCGTAATAATGGAAGTCAGGCCAGGTGCGTTCGTAGCGCGGGATGTGCGGGAGGCGATTCTGCCAGCCGAAGAGTTTGCGCAGGCGGCGGCCGAGACCGGGGACGCGGAGGAGGCGCTCGAGCCACGGCCATTCGAGATAGTAGCGACTGAGGCGTTCTCGGGCGTTGCTCCACAGCGGGTTGAAGACCGGATCGAACCAGCTGACGTAGTTGGCGTCGGGTCGGGCGGCGAGGTGCGCGTCGAGGTCGGCGATGGGTTTGATCGGAAAATCCTGACCCGTGAGGTTGATGAAATGGTGCCAGGTGTCGCTCGCGCGAAGGGCGACCTCCATCCCCGCGATCTGCGCGGCGGCCATTTGATAGCCGCCCCAGAGGATCGAGCGGGAAGGGAGAACGTGAACGTTGGCGTGCGTGCGAGCGAGCTCGCGACCGAGGCGATGCAGAGCCGGTGCGGCGCGACGGTCGAAATGCAGCACGATCACATCTTCGGGCCGATATATCGCGCGAAAGAGACGCTCGACCTGCCGGGCGTTTTTGTGCGCGAGGATGAAGAACGCGAGCGGCATGCGGTCAGGCGGCGGCTTTGCCGTGAAAACGGGTGACGGCGAGGTGAGCGAGAATGCGGGGGTTGAACGGTTCGCACTGGAACGCGCGCCAGAGGCAGCGAGCGCTGCGCTGGCGGTCCTGCGAACGCAGGAGCCGGCCGTAGGAGATGAGACTTTCGGCGAGCAGGTGGCGGCGCAGTCGCGCGGGGACAGCGGCGAGCGAGCGATACTTTTCGTAGAAACGGACGTTGTGCTGGGCGACGAGGACCGTGCGGGCCATCGAACTGGCCGCATGTTTGGAATAGTTGCACGTGTAGCCGCGCGTAACGTGGAAACGGGCGCCCTCGAGGGCGCAGCGCAGCCAGTAATCGCGATCTTCGCCGATGCGGAGATTCGGATCGAAATGTCCGACGCGGCGAGCGAGCGAGCGCTTCAGAACCACGGCCGAACTGGTGACGATCACGCTCTTGCGAAAGAGACTGAGCGCGGGTTCGCGCACGAGCGTCGCCGGCGGCGAAATCGTCTGCAGGGCGGTGTTGCTCGCCAGGTCGATGGTCCGCACTCCGGCGACAACGAAATCGGCGCCGAGCATGATCGCGGCGACGGCGAGCAAAAGGTGGGACGCTTCCCAGGTGTCGTCGGCATCGAGGAACGCCACGGCATCGCCGCTGGCGAGATCGAGGAGGCGGTTGCGCACGGCCCCGACGCCAAAGTTGGTGCCGAGATTTTCGTAGCGCACGGGTTGCGACACGGAGGCGGCGAACTCGTGGACGATGCGCTCGGTGTCGTCGTGCGAGCCGTCTTCGACGACGACGATCTCCCAATCGGGATGCGACTGGGCGCGCACGCTTTCGAGGGCGGTGGCGATGAACGGGCCGGCGTGATACGCCGGGATGAGCACGCTGACTTTCATGCGGCGAACGAGACGTCGCCTTGCGCGAATTTCCACCACGCGAAGCTGCGGTCGATGCCTTCGACGAAGGTGACCGGCGAACGATAGTCGAGATGCTGCTCGGCGCGTTTGTGGGGAAACTTCCATGCGCACTGCTGCAGCAGCGCCATCTCCTGCGTGATGTGCGGACGCGGAGCGGCGGGGAGCGTCCACGATTCGTTGCGCGGGGTGGGCGAGGCGGCGGCGAGCACGGCCTTGGCGCTGCGCTTCAGCTTGTAGGGGACAAGCGGAAGCAGCCGTTGCACGAAAGGATGGGCGGCGGCGCGACCGGCGCGGTCTTTCCACGAGCGGTGAAAACTCGGAAGGCGCGAGACCTGGTGGATCGAGCCCCACGGCACGTCGAGGTGCAGCGCGGCGGCGCGGTAGAACTGTTCCCACGTGACGGTTTCGTTGTCGCCGACGAGGTAGGCGCCGGCGGCGTCGTCCGTGGCGTGAAGACAGGCGGTGATGGCGGCGACGAGGTTGTCGATGTAGATGCCGTTGCAGATGCCACGGCCGCCGTCGTAGAGCCAGGCGCGTCCGTCGAGGAGATCGGTGGCGAGATCGGAGATCCAGCGCGAGCGCGGGCCGTAGACGACGCCGGGGCGGAGCGCGTAGCCGACGAGGCCGTGGCGCTCGCACTCGGCGAAGAACTTGTGCTCGGCGCGCACCTTGGCGCTGTTGTATTCCATCGCGTGATCGACGGAGAGCGGCGACGACTCGTCGGTGCCGCTCGGCGGGTTTTGGCCGTGGACCGAGGCGCTGCTGAGATAAATGACGCGTCGCACGCCCGCGTCGTTGGCGGCGAGGCAGAGGGCGGCGGGCATGCGCTCGATCTGCGCCGGGTCGCCGATTGCGGTGTGGATCACCGCGGTGCAACCGGTGAACGCGCGGGCCATGGCGTCGACGTCGAGGGCGTCGGCCAGATGCGTTTCGATCGCGAAGCGTTTGGGCAGCGCGAGGCTCGACGGGCGGCGCACGATGGCGGCGATGGCGGGGCCGCCGCGCAACTGAAAGTGTTCGATGAGGCGGGTGCCGATGAAACCGCTGGCTCCGATGATTCCGATTTTCATGTGGCGACAGGGACGGCCTGGCTGAGCTCCTGCGCGTGCGCGGCCTCCTCGGGTGTGAGCCACGGCTGTTCGATCAGCGTGCGGTGGGCGTAGCAGTGCTCGATGAGGCGCAGCGAATCCTGCCCTTGTTCACCAGGGACGAGAAGTTCTTCGTCGCCGTCGATGGCCGCGAGGACGTTGACGAGCTGAAGGATGAAGCACTGTGCGTTGGTTTCCAACGTGCGGGGTTCGGCGATGAGCGGAAGATCGTGATGCGGGGCGAGCATGGCGCCCTGGATGGCGGCGGGAGCGCCGGCGAGTTCGACGGTGAGGCCGTTGGCGTCGTTGACCTTCCACGTGACAACGCCGCGTTCGAAGACGAAACGGTAGCGCTGCGCGGTGGCCCAGTCGCGGCTGAGATGCAGGGTGCCCTGCGCGCCGGCGCTGTAGCCGAGACGAAGGAAGGCGTTGGTCTCGAGGCCGCCCATGGCGTCGTCGGCATATTTCACGTCAGCCGGCGGGCCGAGCCACCAGCCGAGCAGATCGAGGACGTGAACGCCGACGTCGAGAAGGACGCCGCCGGGGGTTTGCGAACGATCGAAGAACGACGGTCCCGCGGGCCAGCGGAACGGTCCGCCTTCGCGAATGGAGAAACTCACGAGCGGACCGAGCAGCCAGTCGCGGCAAAGGCTGCGAATGTAGCGGCTGGCGGGGAAGAAGCGTTTGTAGAGGCCGATCGCGAGGAGGCGATCGTGACGTTTCGCGGCGGCAACCATCTCGGCGGCTTCGGCGGCGCTCGAGGCCATGGGCTTTTCGCAAAGCACATGCCAGCCGCGCTCGAACGCGGCCATGGTTTGCGCGGCATGGAAGCCGGGCGGGGAGGCGACAATCACGAGCGTGCCGGCGGGAGCGGTCGTCTGTTCCAACGACGCGGCCTGGCCGGCGCGCGGGAAGGCGCGCGCCACGACTTCGCGAGCGCTGACCGAAGGGTCGACGATGGCGGATACGCGCGCCAGGCCAGCGTTCTGCAGCACGCGCAAAGCGGGCACGTAGAACTGGCGCGCAACGGCGCCGCAACCAACGAGAATGACGCGACGAGGTGAAGACGGAGACATTTAGCGATCGTGGCTCAAGGCTTTGTCACGCAGCGCGGCATTCGGTGCCGTCGAGAAAGGCATCCGCCAACTGGGCCTGGATGCGGCGCGGATCGAACTC
>JAEZAD010000101.1 GCA_023430565.1 Verrucomicrobiota bacterium | reverse complement strand
AGCGCGGCGGCGATCTTCTTGGTGAGGTCGACCACGCGGTTCGAATAGCCCCACTCGTTGTCATACCACGAGACGAGCTTGAAGAACTTGCTGTTGAGCTCGATGCCCGAGCCCGCGTCGAAGATCGACGAGTGCTGGTCGTGGATGAAGTCACTCGAAGCGACCTCGTCGGAGGTGTAGGCGAGGATCCCCTTCAGGTAGGTTTCACTGGCCTTCTTCATGGCGGCGCAGATTTCCTTGTAAGAGGTTTCCTTCGTGGTGCGGACGGTCAGGTCGACCACCGAAACGGTGGGCGTCGGCACGCGGAACGACATGCCGGTCAGCTTGCCCTTCACTTCGGGCAGCACGAGCGCGGTGGCCTTGGCGGCGCCGGTCGTCGAAGGGATGATGTTGATCGCCGCGGAACGGCCGCCCTTCCAATCCTTCTTCGAAGGACCGTCGACCGTCTTCTGGGTCGCGGTGTAGGAGTGGATGGTCGTCATGAGGCCCTCCTCGACGCCGAAGCCTTCCTTGAGGAGAACGCTGACGATCGGCGCGAGGCAGTTCGTCGTGCAGGAGGCGTTGGAGATGATGTTGTGCTTCGAGAGGTCGAGTTTGTCGTCGTTCACGCCGAGGACGACGGTGATGTCTTCACCCTTCGCCGGAGCGGAGATGATGACCTTCTTGGCGCCCGCCGTGATGTGGCCCTTGGCCTTCTCGGCTTCGGTGAAGAGGCCGGTCGACTCGATGACGAGTTGCACCCCGAGCTTGGCCCACGGCAATTCGGCCGGGGTCTTCGCGCTCACGACCAGGATGTCGTGGCCGTTGACGACGAGCACGTCGTCGTCGGTCTTTTCAGCCGAGGACTTCTTGGAGCCAACGGTGCCGTTGAACTTGCCCTGCGTGGAATCGTATTTCAGCAGGTAGGCGAGGTTGTCCGCCGGCACGATGTCGCCGACGGCGACGACTTCGAACGTCGAACCGAGCAGGCCTTGCTCGACCAGCGCGCGGAACACAAGACGGCCGATGCGACCGAAACCATTGATAGCGACTTTGACTGCCATGGGAGGACTTTCCGTTGGTAGATGTTGTTGTCTATTTAAGGATCATTCCACGCGGGTGCGCGGAGAGTCGAATGAACAGCGCGCCCCCCGGAGATGCAAGGGTTTTGGCGGCGCAAAAGATGGCATATTTCCCGTGTTTATTGTCGGTCAACTGTCACTCTGCCAGAGACCGCAACCCAGCGACGGCACAAAGAGTTCCTGCTCGACCGGTTGGCTCGCCCCCGGGCCCTCCGCCGCGAAAAAACGCTCCTCGTTCGCCAGCTGCCGCCACGAAAGCGCGGCGAATGTTTCGTCGAGCGGGATCGCGACATCGGCCATGCTGGGATTGATCGCAAACAGCAGGCGCCGGCCGCCAAGCGAGCGATCGGCGTTGTAGACCACGGCCAGCGCGGGACTTTCGGGCAGAAAGGAGAATTCGAAAAACCCGTCCCCCACCCGCGCGAAATGCCGCAACAGCCGCCCCGTCTCGCCGCGCCGAAATGCGATCCACTCCGCAAAATACCGGTGGGTCGCGAGATGGCGGACAAGCCGGCGATAATCGAGCGCGTTCACCTCGCCCATCAGATACGTGTTGTTCACGCCGCGCTTCGAACGCAGGAAATCCTGCCCGGCCGAAAGCATCGGAATGCCCACCGACATGAACAGCAGCGCCGCCATCAGGTGCGTGCGCTTGCGGTCGTTTCCCGTCGGCGCGTAACCGTCGAAATTCGAATTTTCCGTGATCACATCGATCCACGCCCGATCGTCGTGCGATTCCGTGTAGTTCACCGTCTGCGCCGGCCATTTCGCGAAATACCACGGCGAACCTTTCAAAAAATACTCCATCCGCGCCGGCGCGCCGTAGCCGCGGACGTAATCGCGCAGGAAATTGCGGTATCCGTCGTTCCACGACGCCCAGCCGGTGTCGCGCAGCGCCGTCGCCGCGTGCCCGCGAAAGCTCCACGGCTCCGCGATCAGGATCACGTCGGGCTTCACCCGCTTCAGCGCCCGCTCGATCTCCCGCAGCACGTCGACGCCAAGCAGCTCCGCCAGATCGAAGCGAAACCCGTCCACGCCGTAGGCCTCGACGAGATGCACGCACGCATCGACGATCAGCCGCGTCGCCATCGCCGAGCGTGCCCGCAGGTCGTTGCCGCAGCCGCTCCAATTCGCCAGCCGCCCTTCCGCATCCTGCTCGAAATAATACAAGCGGTCGACGAACATCAGATGCGCCGGCTCGCCCACGTGATTGAACACCACGTCGAGCAGCACCGCCATTCCCCGGCGGTGAAACGCCCGCACGAGTTCCTGGAATTCCCGCACCCCCGACGCACGCTCCGGCTCCAGCGCGTAACTGCTCTCCGGCGAGAGGAAATTCGCCGTCATGTAGCCCCAGTGATACTCGCCGGAGACGTCATCGAACTCCTGCACCGGCTGCAGTTCGACGCAGTTTACGCCGAGCCGGTGCAGATGAAACGCGTCGCTCTCGACCCACTTCCTCAGCCCGCTGAAACCGCGTCGCTCCTCCGCCGTCGCCCGCACCGGCGCCAGCGCCGCCAGATCGCGCACGTGCGCCTCCGCGATCACGAGATCCTGCCACGCCGGCGCCCGAAAACTGCGATCGCCTTCGCCGATCCACTCGGGGTCGAGCACGATCCCGGGACCTTCGCGGCCCACGGTCGCCAGCGCATACGGGTCGAGCACGCGCATCGATGGGTCGAACTTCCCTACGCCCTCGCGCACGCCATCGATGGTATACCAGTAATACCAGCCGTGCAGCCGCTGATTGATCGCCACCTCCCAGACGCCCGCACTGTCTCCGCGACGCATCAACGGCCAGCTCGCGGCCGAGCTCTGCGTGGCGAGCGTCTCGCACAGGAACAACGTCACGGCCCGCGCCCGCGGAGCGAACAACCGAAAGACAGTCTCCTGCGCCCGCACCAGCGCCCCCAGCGGCAAATCCGTTTTGATTCGATAGAAAAAATCTCCCGGCGCGACGTGCACCGCCGTTCGAGTCGAACCGCTCGCCCAACACACCATCAGCGGCTCGGCCAGGTCAACCGGAGCCGGCAACGTAAAGCGCCACAGATGACGGCCCGTCCTCTCCGGATCGATCGCCCGATTGTTGTTACCCGCCTCGTCGCGAGCGACATTCGGCGCGTCATCCGGCAGGCTCAGCCAATGATGATCGCCGGTCACAAACTTGAATCGCTGCCCGCCCGGCTTCAGGAACCGCTCCGCCGGACCCGACCACGCGAAGATGCGTTCGCCATTGATTTCCGCCGGTCGCATCCGCCACTCCTCCAGGCCGACCGCTTGCTGCCAGCCGTTGAAATCGCCCGCCAGATAAACCTTCGCGCCGCTCACATCGAGGCCCGTCCGTGGCACATCCGCCAAGACGAACACGATCTCTTCGCCGCGGATGAAATACCCGAACACCCTCCCCGTCGTCAGCATCGTCGCCGGCGCGAGTCCCACCGGCGTCAAACAGTGATCGCCCGTTGAAAACTGCGGCGGCCGGCCGCCCAGCCAGTCGCGATCGAGTTCGACGACCCCCTCGGTGAGCGATTCGAGCCACGCTCGAACAATGCGATGGGCGGTATGAGACATGCGAGCCAGCTAGCATCCTTCGCACCCAAATCCGGACAAGCGGAAACGTCGTCCTGCGGCACCGCGTGTCGCCCCATTACGCCGCCGAGCCTGCCGCCTTGTGCAAAGCCACCACGAATCTCTTCAATTTTTCGATATCCTTTACCCCCGGCGCCGCTTCGACGCCGCTGTTGACGTCCACAAATTTCGCGCCGGTCGCCCGCACAGCCTCCGCGATGTTCTCCGGATTCAGTCCACCGGCCAGAATCCAGTGGTTCTGCGTATGCGTTTTCTGGTGACGGCCGAACTTGCCCCAGTCTCCGGTTTTGCCTGACCCGCCAAAACCGTCCGCATGAAACGTGTCGAGCAGGATGAATTTCGCGACAGCCAGCGCCGCCGGCGAGACATCCGATTCCGGGGGCAGCTTCGGCGCGAGCCAAAGCTGTTTCTCGCCGACCAGTCGCGACCATTCGGTCAGCCGCTCCTCCGGCGTCTCCGGGCGGAAATAAATCTGAAAATAATCGAAACCCGCATCCTTCATCGCCGCGAGTTCCTCGAGCGTCGGCTCGACCGACACCGCGACCTTTCGCCGCTCGGGCAACCGCGGCACCATCGCGCGATACTGCGTCAAAGTAAGATGCCGCGGCGATTTCGGATAAAGGATGAACCCGAAATAATCCGCTCCGCACTTGTCCGCGAACTCTGCGTCGATCAGCGAAGTGATCCCGCAAATTTTGAGTCGGACACCGTCGATCATGGTTCTAGGCCCACGGAACACACAGAATACACGGAAATCCAGTTCTCTTCTTCGGTGTGTTCCGTGGCCTAGAACGAATTGATCGCCCTAATCACGTGCTCCACCTGCGCATCCGTGAGCTCCGGAAAAATCGGTAGACTCACGCAGGTCTTCGCCGCCGCTTCCGCCACCGGAAACGATCCTTCGCCGAAGCCGAGCTCCGCATAGCACTTCTGCAAATGCAGCGGCACCGGATAAATCAGATCGGTCCCGACCTCGTGCTTCGCCAGATGCTCGCGCAGCGCATCGCGCCGCGGATGGCGAATCGTGAACTGGTGAAACACCGACCGCCCATACTCCGGCTGATCCGGCAGCCGCACGTCCGGCAGTTTGATTTCCGCCAGGTAGCGCCCCGCGATCTCCTGCCGCCGCGCCGTCCACTTCGCCAGATGCGGCAGCTTCACGTTGAGCAGCGCGCCTTGAAACCCATCCATGCGGAAATTCCCGCCGACAATATCGTGATAATAGCGCCGGTCCGATCCGTGCACCCGAATGTGCCGCGCCCGCGTCTGGATTTCCTCGCTACGCGAAACGAACGCCCCGCCCTCGCCGCACCCGCCGAGGTTCTTCGTCGGGTAAAAGCTGAACGTCCCCGCGTCGCCGAAAACACCCACCGGCGTGCCGCGATATTTCCCGCCGATCGCCTGCGCACAGTCTTCGATCACGAACAGCCCGTGCTTCTTCGCAATCGCCATGATCTCGTCCATCCGCGCCGGCTGGCCGAAAAGGTGCACCACGACGATGCCCTTCGTTTTCGGCCCGATCGCCGCCTCGATCTTCGCCGGATCGAGGTTGAACGTGCCCTCCTCGATGTCGACGAACCGCGGCCTGGCACCGACATACGTCACGCCCCAGACCGTTGAGATGAACGTGAATGGCGGCGCGATCACTTCGTCGCCCGGCCCGAAGCCCGCGATCATGCACGCGATGTGCAGCGGCGATGTGCCGCTGTTCATCCCCAGCACGCGCGGGTAACCCAGCGTCGTCGCGAAATTCCTTTCGAAGTCCTCGACATCCTTCCCGAGGCAGAAGCGCGTCGCATCATACGTCGCCGCCAGCGCCGCCAGCGCCGGCTCGCGCAAAGCGCGATGTTGAAGCGAAAGATCGAGGAACGGAACTTTCATGAGAATGAGAGCCCACGGAATACACGGAACGCACGGAATGAAAACTCTGCTTTCCGTGTATTCAGTGTGTTCCGTGGGCTACTTCAGTTTCCTGACCAAAGCGTCGATGAGCGCGTCCAGACTCGGCTCTTTCGCCGTGAAATCCACCGGCATCCCCGCCGCCTTCATTGTCTCGCTCGTCTGCTTGCCGATGCTGCCCGCCAGCGGCCGCTTCGCCCCGGCGTCCAACTTCAGCGCCGCGGCCTGATCGACAAACGACTGCGCCGCCGACGAACTCGCGAAAAGAATCGCATCCGCCCCCTTCGCCCGAAAATCCGCCGCCGCCGGGTCGCCGCTCAAATCCGTTTTCTCCGTCTGATAGACTTGCAACTGATCCACGATCGCCCGCGCTTCCTCGAGTTTCGTCACGAGCGTATCGCGATTCAAATTACCGGTGATCACGACCACCTTCGCATTGTCCAGGCTGCCGGTCGCAATCAACTCGTCGGCCAGCGCCTCGGCCGTCGCCGTCTTCGGCTGACATTCGATCTTCAGGTGCATCTCGCGAATCGCCTTCGCCGTGGCGTCCCCGATGCACGCGAACCGCAGCAGGCCGAGCGAGCGGATGTCGTCGAAGATCCGCAGGACCTCCTCGAAGAAATACCTCACGCCGTTCGCGCTCGTGAACACGATCCAGTCGTAGGTGCCGAGTTCGAGCAGCACGTCCGCGAGCGATTGCTTCGAGATGCTCTTCGACACGCGGATCAGCGGCAGCTCGATGACCTCCGCGCCCAGCGCCGAAAGTTTTCCCGCGAGCTCGGAGGCCTGTTCCCTCGCGCGGGTCACCGCGACCCGCCGGCCGGAGAGAGGTGTGGAGGAGGTTGCCATGTCGTAAGTCGGTGGGGCGGTTCGCGCCGCTCCTATTTCAAACCGAGTTCTTTCAAAACGCGCTCCGCCATCGCCGCCGGCTCGAGCACATCCGCCGGCGCGATCGGAAACTCCCGATAACCGGCCGCCTCGTGAAAGAAATAGAGTTTGTCCGACGTCGCGTGCGCGCCAAACGCCGTGTGACAACCGACGCCCAGCGCCGCCTGAAACGCCCGCTCGAGGCCCACTTCGCCCGCCGTTGCCAGGTCAAACACCCCCGCGAACTTCGTCACATCCTCCGCGCGGCACTGGATCGCGATCGCACCCTGCCCCACCGCCGGCACCATGTCGTGAAAGCCCAGGGCGTGAAACTCCACGCCCGGCCAGTTGCCGATTCCCAGCCGGTTCAGCCCCGCGCTCGCCAGGATCGTCCCGTCCGCCACGTGTTGCTCGCCGATCTTTCGCAGCCGCGTGTCGACGTTGCCGCGAATCTCCGTGAATTGAACATCCGGATACAGTTTCGCGATCTGCAGCCGCCGGCGCGGGCTTCCCGTCGCGAGCGATTTCGGTTTCGCCACGCCCGCCCGCAATACGAGCATGTCCCGCGTGTCGGCCCGCGGCAGATAACCCGCAATCGCCAGCCCTTCCGGCATGTCGCCGGGCAGATCCTTCGTGCTGTGCACCGCGACGTCCGCCTCCTTCCGCTGCAACGCATGCTCGAGCTCGCTTGTGAAAAGCCCCTTGCCGCCCTTTTCCTCAAGCGACCATTCCGTTCGCTGGTCGCCGGTCGTGACAATCTTGAGCAGCTCGGTCTGGACGCCGAGCGCCGCCTGCAAATGCGCCGCGACCATCTCGGTCTGGCGCAACGCGAGCGGGCTTTTGCGAGTGGCTAGGACGATTTTATTCACCACGAGGCGGAGGACACAGAGACCCAGGCATTCCTGCTCTGTGTTCTCCGTGCCTCGGTGGTTCCCACCTCAATACGCCGCCTGCACGCCCTTGATGTGCTTCTTCGCCATCCAGGGCATCATGCCGCGCAGATAGGTGCCGGTCTTTTCGATCTGATGCTTTTCGCCGTTCGCGAGCAGCTTCTTGTAGTTCTTCAAGCCGCCCTTGTATTCCTTCACCCACTCCTTCGTGAACTTGCCGGTCTGAATCTCCTTCAGGATCTTCTTCATCTCGGCCTTGGTCTTCTTGTTCACGACGCGCGGGCCGCGGGTGATGTCGCCATACTTCGCGGTCTCGGAAATCGAGAAACGCATCCCGGCAATGCCGCTCTCATACATGAGATCGCAGATCAGCTTCAGCTCATGGAGACACTCGAAATACGCCATTTCCGGTTGATAACCCGCCTCGACCAGCGTCTCGAATCCGGCCTGCACGAGCGCGCTCGCGCCACCGCACAACACCGCCTGCTCGCCGAAAAGATCCGTCTCGGTCTCCTCCTTGAAGGTCGTCTGCAGCACGCCCGCGCGCGTCGAGCCGATGCCTTTCGCCCACGCCAGCGCCGCTTGTTTGGCCTTCTTCGAACTGCCCGGCGCGACGGCGATCAGCGCCGGCATGCCTTTGCCTTCGGTGTAAAGGCGGCGGACCATGTGGCCCGGGCCCTTCGGCGCGACCATGATGCAATCGACGCCCTTCGGCAGCTTGATCAGCCCGAAGTGAATCGAGAGGCCGTGCGAAAACAGCAGCGTCTTTCCCTTCGCCAGATTCGGCAGAATATCGCTCTCGTAAACATCCGCCTGCTTCATGTCCGGCAGGCCGACCATGATCACATCCGCGCGACGCACCGCTTCCGCCGTGTCGACAACTTCAAAACCGTGCTGCTCCGCCACCGGCTTCGACTTCGATTCTGGATAGAGGCCAATGATGACCTTGCAGCCGCTGTCCTTGAGGTTCAGCGCATGGGCGTGGCCCTGCGAACCGTAGCCGAGGACGGCGAGCGTTTTGTTCTGGAACACGCCGAGATCGGCGTCGTTGTCGGTGTAGACTTTGGCGGGCATGGAGGGAAAGTTTAAGTGAGAGGTTTAGGTTTAAGTCGAGGAGGTGCTTTACGGCATCAGGTGAAGGCGCTCTTAAACTTAAACCTTCAACTTCAACCGCCTTGAAGCGTTCAGCGCTTCAAGGCCAATCGCCCCGTCCGGGCGAGTTCGAGGATCCCGAACGGCTCCAGCAGGTTGATCAGCGCGTTGATTTTGTCGTCGGTGCCGGTGAGCTCGATGATCAGGTTGTCGTGCGAGAGATTCACGATCTTCGCGCGGAAGATGTCCGCGATCTGCACGATCTCCGAACGCGTCTGCGTCGACGCCCGCACCTTTACCAGCACCAGCTCGCGCTCGACCGCCTGGCCTTCCTTGAAGTCGATCACGTCGACCACGTTCACCAGCTTCCGCAGCTGCTTGATGCAAAGATCCAGCTGCGCCTCGTCGCCTTTCATCACCGCCGTGATCCGCGACAGCGACGCATCGTGCGTCGGGGCCACGTTGAGCGAATCAATATTGAAGCCGCGGCCGGAAAACATCCCGGACACGCGCGCCAGCACGCCAAACTTGTTCTCAACGAGGACGGAAATCGTGTGTCGCATGAACTTTGAGGTAAGGAAAAATTCGCTGGTGGACGCTGAGGGACTCGAACCCCCGACACCCTCGGTGTAAACGAGGTGCTCTAACCAACTGAGCTAAGCGTCCGAGCCGAGGGGCCAGAATAAGTCTCCGCCCCAGAGGGGTGACAAGGGTTTTGTTTGGCATGCGCCCCCACGCGCCCGCCGCCGCCCCACCCCACGCGCACTCGCAAGAAATGCGCAACCTTCGCCATCCCCTGCACTGCAGGTGCCAAAGAACTGCGTCGATCCAACCCTCGCACATGCGTATTCAGACGAAGCTCAGCCTCGTGCTCCTGGCCGGCTTGGGGACAGTCCTCGCCGTGTCGCAAACCGTGCAAAGCTGGCGCTCCGGCCGCCAGACCGCCCAACTCGCCGAGCGCTCCACCGCCCTCCTCGTCGCCTGCAACGACCAGGGCAGCGCCAACCTCGAGCACCTCATCGACTTCATGATCGAGAAGAATCTCGCCAGCGGCGAAATGGAGGTCTTCGGCGAACTCGCCAGCCTCCAGTCCTCGATCCCCGGCCTCGCCGAATTCTCCCTTTACGACGGCCGCGGTCGCGTCAGCCACTCGTCCGACCCGGACGCCCTCAAACGCACCCTCGATCCGGCCTTGCAAAAACAACTCTTCGCCGGTCCCGAAAAACTCCGCGTCGTGAGCGAAACCGGGCTCGAGATCTACAAGCCTCACCTCGCTCAAACGTCCTGCTTGGAATGCCACCCGCGCTACCAGCCCGGCACGGTCGCCGGCGTCAGCTACGTGCGCTTCGTCACCGACGCCAAGGCCCGGCTGCAATCGGAATTTTCCCAAGCCGTGCAAGCCACCAACCGCGCGCGCCATGTCGATGCGCTCGCCACGATCGGCGGCGTCTTTGCCACGGCCCTCGGCCTCGTCGTGTTCTGCACCCGGTCGCTGAAACGCACCCTCGGCACCGTCGCCCATTCGCTCATCGCCGACGGCGAACGCATGAACGCCCAGTCCGCCCAGGTCGCCCGCACCAGCGAAACCCTTGCCCATGACGCCTCCGAGCAGGCCGCGTCCCTCGAAGAAAGCAGTTCGTCTCTCGTCGAACTCGCCAGCATGACCCATCGCAACGCGGAAAACGCCCAGAAAGCCGGCTCGCTCGCCCGCCAGGCCCGCGATGCCGCCGACCGCGGTGCGACGGACATGCACGCGATGAATTCGGCGATGCAGGCCATCGGACGATCCAGCGACGACATCGCCAAGATCGTGAAAACGATCGAGGAAATCGCGTTTCAAACCAACATCCTCGCGCTTAACGCCGCCATCGAGGCCGCCCGCGCCGGCGAAGCCGGCATGGGTTTCGCCGTCGTCGCCGAGGAGGTGCGCGCCCTCGCCCAGCGTTCCGCCCGCGCCGCCAACGAAACCGCCGGCAAGATCAGCGACGCGATCGCCCGCACCACGCAGGGCGCCGAAATCAGCTCCAAAGTCGCCGCCGGCCTGCAGGAAATCGTCCGCCAGATCCGCGACGTCGACGCGCTCGTCAACGACGTCGCCTCCGCCAGCACCGAACAAAGCGCCGGCATCGCGCAAATCAGCACCACCGTCGCCGCGATGGACAAGGTCACTCAAAGCAGCGCCGCCAGCGCCGAGGAAACCGCCGAATCCGCCGCCACCCTCCGCCAGCAGGCCGAATCCCTCGACGTCGCCGTCCGCGCCCTTCTTGCCCTCGTCGAAAAACCCGCCGCGCCCTCGCCCAAAAATCCGGCCACAAAAAAGGCCGGCGTCTCCGCCGGCCCAAAATCTCACAACGCCAGCCGCGCGCCTACACCGCCGCCAGCGCACGCTTCGGCTTCAACCAGCCTTCGCGCACCATCAATTCGGCGTTCTGCAGCGCATTGAGCGCCGCGCCCTTCCACAGATTGTCGCCGCTCACCCACAGCGCGAGGCCGTTGTCCAAAGCCGTATCCAAACGGATCCGACCCACGCCGCACTTCACCTTGCGGGTGAAATCCAGCGGCGTCGGATAACGCTTGTTCGCCGGATCGTCGACCAGCTCCGCACCTTCGAACTCTTCGATCGCCTTCCGCGCCGCCTCGACACTCACCGGCCGCTCGAACTCCGCGTTCACCGCGATCGAGTGCGCCTGCACCACCGGCACGCGCACACAGGTCGACGATACCTTCAGGTTTGGCAGACCCATGATCTTGCGGCTCTCCTGCGACATCTTCGTCTCTTCGCCCGTGTAGCCGTCCGCGCCGAACGAATCCACCTGGGGGATCACGTTGAACGCGATCTGATACGGATAAACTTTGTTCTGCAGCGTCCCGCCTTTCACATACGCGTGCACCTGCGTCTCGAGTTCCTCGACCGCATCCACGCCCGTGCCCGACACCGACTGATACGTCGCCGAAATATACCGCTTCAGGCCGAACGCCTGGTGCATCGGCCACAGCGCCATCAACAACACCGCCGTCGAGCAGTTCGGATTGGCGATGATGCCGTTGTGCTTCCGCAGCGCTTCCGGATTGATCTCCGGAATCACCAGCGGCACCGCCGGATCCATCCGATACGCCGAGCTCTTGTCGATCACCACACAACCCGCCTTCACCGCATCCGGCGCCAGCGCCTTCGTGATCGAACCTTCGGTGGCGAAAAACGCCACATCCACGTCGGCAAACACCCCCGGCTTCGCCTCCTCGACCGTGTATTTCTTTCCCGCGCACTCGACGATTTTGCCCGCCGACCGCGCCGAGGCGAAGAGCCGCAGCGAAGCCATGGGGAAATTCCGCTCGTGCAAGAGCCGCAGCAGCTCTTGACCCGCCGCGCCCGTGGCGCCGACGATACCGACCGTGAGGGAAGTCGAATTGCTCATGGATTCTCCGTTGGAACGGGTCACCCAAACCTGTCTGCGCCTCGGCATCAAGCCCGCAGACCGGCTTCTCCTCGTCCGCATCGGCACAGCCACGCTGCAATTCTTCCGCAACGCTGTGCTCGTCAAAAGCTACGTCATCTCCACCTCGCGCCGTCCGCCGTCGAACGTCAAAAACTCCCTCGGCACCCCGCGCGGCCTCCACGTCATCGCCGAACGCATCGGCGCCGGCCAGCCGCCCGGCATGGTGTTCAAATCCCGGATACCGACCGGCCGCCACTTTTCCGAGTTTCCCGAGGACTTTCAGCAAACGCAGCTGATCACCAGCCGCATTCTCTGGCTCCGCGGCCTCGAGCCCGGGGTGAACCTCGGCGGCGACGTCGATACCTACGATCGTTACATCTACCTTCACGGCACGAATCACGAAGACCGCATCGGCCAACCCATGAGCGCCGGCTGCATCGAGCTCCGCAACCTCGACATCATCGAGCTCTACGACCAGGTCCGCACCGGCGATCAGGTGTTGATCGTCGATTAAGCGGAGCCCGGCAACCCGCCTCACCGATTCCGCCCGAACAGCAGCCGCAGCGAATTCAAGCACACCACCAGCGTGCTGCCTTCGTGCGCCGCCACGCCGATCGCCAGCGGCACCGCCCCGATCGCCGTCGCCAGCACCATCACGATCACCACGCCGAGCGAGATCGCCAGATTCTGCCGGATGATCGCCCGCGCCCGCCGGCTCAAGCGCTGCGCTGAGAGAAAGTTCTCGATGCGGTCGTGCATCAAAATCACCTCCGCCTGCTCGAGCGCCGCATCGCTCCCGCGCGCTCCCATCGCCACGCTCACGTCCGCCGCCGCCAGGCTCGGCGCATCGTTCACGCCGTCGCCCACCATCGCGACCTTCCGGCCGCCCGCGCGAATCTCCATGATCGCGTCGACCTTCTTCTCCGGCGACAGCCCCGCGCGCACTTCGTCCAACCCGATCTCCTTCGCCACCGCCTCCGCCGCGTGACGCCGGTCGCCCGTCAACATCACCGTGCGAATCCCCATCCGCTTCAATTCCGCCAGCACGCCTTTCGTCTCCGCGCGAATCTGATCCTTCAACAACACCCGCCCCACCACGTCCGCACCGATCACCCACACTTCCGTCAACTCCGCCACCGCCGCCGGCAGCCGCGCCGCCCAACCCGCCAGCGGTCCGTTCTCCAACAGCTCGCGCCGCCCCAGCAGCAAACTCGCGCCGTGCAGTTTTCCCTTCAATCCCTGCCCCGTGATCGACTGAAATTCGTCCACATCGATCATCCGCGTTCCCACCGTCTTCGCATGCCGCACCACCGCGCGCGCGATCGGGTGCTGCGATTTCGCCTCGAGCGCATACGCGAGTTCCAAAATCTCCGTCTCCCGCCCCGCCGGAAAACTCTCCACTGTCACCACCGCCAGCTCGCCCGTCGTCAGCGTTCCCGTCTTGTCCAGCGCCACCACCTCGACGTCCGCCAGTTTTTCGATGGCCGCGCCGCCGCGAAACAGCACGCCATGCCGCGCGCCCCACGCGATCGCCGCCAGGATCGCCGACGGTATCGACAAAACCAATGCGCACGGACTCGCCACCACCATCAATGTCATCGCCCGATAAAACGCCGACCGCGTCGTCTCCGTGTTTTCGAACGCCGGCAACCCGAACCCCAGCCACCACACCAGAAACATCGCCGCCGATCCGCCGATCACCGCATACGTGTAGCCCGTGCCGAATTTGTCCGTGAACCGCTCGCTCGGCGCCTTCAGCTTCTGCGCGGTTTCGATCAGCCGGATGATCTTCTGCAACGTGCTCTCCGCCGGCAGCCGCGTCACGTCGAACTCCACCGCGCCCCACAAATTGATCGTCCCGCTGAACACCTGATCGCCCACCGCCTTCTCCACCGGCGTCGCCTCGCCCGTCAGCGCCGACTCGTCGCTCGCGCTCTTCCCTTTCGTCACCGTCCCGTCCGCCGCAAACGCCTCGCCCGGCCGCACCAGCACGCGATCGCCCACTTTCAATTCCGCCACGTCCACCTCGCGTTCCTCGCCGCCCGGCAACACCCGCGTCGCCTGCTTCGGCGCCGACTTCAGCAGCGCGCTCACTTCGCGATGCGTCCGATCCATCGCGTAATCCTCCATCGCGCCCGACGCGGAAAACAAAAACAGCAGCAACACCGCCTCGCCCCACGCGCCGATGAACATCGCCCCGATCGCCACCGCCAGCATCAGGAAATGAATGTCGATTTCCCGCTTCTTGATATTTGCCCACGAATCAACCGCCGCATCCCAACCGCCCGCCACGATTCCGATCACATAAAGTGTCCGCGCCAGCCATGGCAGCCCCGGCGCGAAATGCCCCGCCACCCAACCGCCAATTCCCGCCACCCCGCAGATCGCCGCCAGTGTCGCCAACATCCTCCACTCCCCCCCGTGCTCATGCTCGTGCTCGTAATCGTGCTCCCGCTCCGTCACCCGCGACGGCATCTCCACGTCCCGCCATTTCCAAAATCCCGGCGCCGTCACACACGTTTCCCGCCCCATCACCGTCGCCCCGCCTTCCTGCCGCAACGCAAACCCCGCCGGCGCCGGCGCCATCGCGTCCGCTCTCAATCGCTCCTCCACCGCCGCGATCGTCGCCGCCAGTCGCTCGCGAAAATCCTCCAGATCCACCGGACCGATCGTCGCCACCGCCACCTTGTGCGCCCCCGGATCGATGCGCACCGCGCTGATCCCCGGCTGTTCCCGTAGAAACGCCGCCAGTTCCTCCGCCCAGTTCCCCTCGTTCTGTTTCGTCGTGCTCACGTGCGAGTTGTAGGAGCCTGCTTGCAGGCCAGGCCGACTCTCGCCGTTCCCCCCGCCACCCGCAAGCCGCCTCCTCCGTTGTAATTCTCGCAAAACGTCCTCACCTGTTTCCGCCCATCATGATCGGCCTCCGCGACGACACCGACTCCGCACCTCCTCCCCCGGTGCAAAGTCGCGCGCCCGAAATGGCCGCGCGCCTCTTCGCCGAAGATGGCCTTCTCGCCGGCCCCCTCGCCCTCGAACACCGCCCCGAGCAGGAACAAATGGCGCGCGCCGTCGCCGCCGCGATGCGCGACGACACCCCGCTCCTCTTCGAAGCCGGCACCGGCGTCGGCAAATCCCTCGCCTACCTCGCCCCCGGCATCGTCCACGCCGTCGACTGCTCCCGCCAGCTCATCGTCTCCACGCACACCATCTCGCTGCAGGAACAGCTCGAAACGAAAGACCTCCCCATCTGCCGCCGGCTCTTCAAATCCGATCCCGCCCTCAACCGCTACGCCGACTTCAAATCCGCCGTCCTCGTCGGCAAGTCCAACTACCTCTGCACCACGCGCCTCGCCTCCGCGCTCCACGACAAACACGAGCTCTTCGCCGGCCCCGAGCAAAGCGAACTCGTGCGCATCGCCGAATGGTCCCGCCACACCGACACCGGCCTGCGCCACGAGTTGAAGCCGCCGCCACCCGACGACGTCTGGGAGGCCGTCTCCGCCGACTCCTCCGGCTGCTCCAAAAAATACTGCGATTGCGACCAGTGTTTCTACCAGCGCGCCAAAAAACGCTGCGATTCCGCCCACGTCCTCATCGTCAATCACAGCCTGCTCTTCGCGCTCATCCACCTCGGCGAGGCCCTCGGGAAACAACACTCGCGCGGCGTCGTCCGCGCCGACGATTTCGTCATCCTCGACGAAGCCCACACCGTCCCCGAAGTCGCCACCGACAACTTCGGCCTCGCCATCACCAGCTTCGGCCTCGAGCGCCTCCTCCGCTCGATCTACAACCCCGCCAAACGAAAGGGCTTCCTCGCTAAACTCGGCGAACCCGCCGCCCTGCTCGCCGTCGAGGAATGCGTCGACGCCTCCCGTCAGTTCTTCGCCTTTCTCCACGACAAGCTTCTCGCCACGCGCCCGATCCTCCGCGTCCGCGAGGAAAACTTCGCCGAACCCTGGCTCGACGCCCCGCTCGCCAAACTCCTCGGCCAGCTCGGCCGAATCGAATCGCGCCTGCCCGAAGGCAAGGTTCGCGACGAGCTCGGCGACAAGATGGTTCGCCTCGCCACCTACCGCGCCGGCATCTCGCAATTCCTCTCCCTCGCCGACGCCGAACACGTCTACTGGCTCGAACTTGTCGGCAGAAAAAAAGCCATCGTCGCCCTCCGCAGCGCCCCGATCGACGTCGCCCCCAAACTCCGCGAACTCCTCTTCTCGCGTAACACCAGCGTCGTCTGCACCAGCGCCACCCTCGCCATCGGCGGCGAACTCGCCCCCTTCGCCGCGCGCGTCGGCGCCGACGATGCCCGCGCCATCGCCGTGCAGTCGCCTTTCGATTTCCAGCGCAACATGCGCGTCTTCGTCGCCGCCGACGTCCCGCTGCCCTCCGCGCAGGAAGCCCGCCTCGCGATCGATGCGCTCATCGACTACATCCGTTTTTGCACCGGACGCGTCGCCGGCGGCTCCCTCGTTCTCTTCACGAGCTACACCGACATGCGCGCCGTCGCCACCGCGCTCGAGCCCGTTTACCGCCAGGCCCAGCGCACCTTCCTCATGCAAGGCGCCGGCCTTTCGCGCACCGAACTCGCCCGCCAGATGCGCGATCTGGGCAACGCCGTTCTCTTCGGCACCGACAGCTTTTGGACCGGCGTCGACGTCCCCGGCGACGCCCTCGCGCAGGTCATCATCACCCGCCTGCCTTTCGACCCGCCCACGCACCCCATCACCGAAGCCCGCTGCGATCACATTCGCGAGCGCGGCGGCAGCCCGTTCAACGAGCTCACGCTCCCCGACGCCTTGATCAAATTCCGCCAGGGCGTCGGCCGCCTCATCCGCACCGCCACCGATCGCGGCCTCGTCACGATTCTGGATTCGCGTGTCCTCGCCAAAAGCTACGGCCGCCTCTTCCTCGATTCGCTCCCCAACTCAGAGTTTACCCGACTCACGCGTGAGGACCGCGAAAACCGATTTCGTCCTTTCGCCAGCTCCGATCCACGATAAACTGGACGGTGAATTCCATGACGCTTCTCCGCTCAGCCGCGCTCTCGGACATCGGACGCGTCCGACGCAAAAACGAAGACCGTTTTCTCCACGACGAAGCCGCGATGATCTTCGGCGTGGCCGACGGAGTCGGCGGCCTTCCCGGCGGCGCGGAGGCGGCGCAACACACCGTCAACGAGATCGCGTCGGCCCTGCGCGACACCCCCGCCGGCCAGCCGCTGGGCCTGACCGCGCTCGTGCAGCGCGTGAATCATCTTGTGCACAACCTCGGCGCCGATCTCAGCCCCGGCGTCGGCATCGGCTCGACGCTCACCTTCGGCATCGTGCGCGACGGCACCCTGCACATCGCGCACGTCGGCGATTCGCGCTGCTACGGCTGGCGCGCCGGCGAGATCGCCCAGCTCACCGACGATCACTCGGTGGAAAACGAAGCCCGCCTCCGCCGCGCCCGCGGCGAGGTCGTTTACTATCACGAAGGCAATCGCAACGCCCTCACCCGCTGCATGGGTCAACCCGGTTCGCCCGCGGTCGACCTCATCGAGCGTCCACTGCGCGCCGGAGATCGTTATCTCTTTTGCACCGACGGCGTCACCCGCATGGTCCGCGACCCCGAACTCGCCGAGATGATCGCCCGCCGCGACGACCCCGAGGAAGCCCTGCGCGAAATCATCGCCCTTGCCGTCCGCCGCGGCGGCCCCGACAACGCCACCGGCGTGATGGTTTTCGTCGACGAAGCCTGAGTCCTCCCGAAGCTCGGGCCATGTCGGATCGCATCGCCCAATTCGAGAAACTCGTCGCGCAACAGCCCGACAACGAACTCTTCCGCTTCAGCCTCGCCCAGGCCCTCGCCACCGCCGGCCGCGGCGTCGATGCGGTCCCGCACTACGAATTCTGCGTCGCGAAGAAATCCGACTGGATGATGCCCCGCATCCTCCTCGGGAAACTTCTCCTTTCCCTCGACCGCCGCACCGACGCCCGCCCGCTCCTCGAATCCGCCCTCCAGCTCGCCGTCGACCAGCATCACGAAGACCCCGAACGCGAACTCCGCGCCCTCCTCGCCGAGCTTTGACCAACAAAAAAACCGGCCCTTCCGAGCCGGTTTGTCCAAGTTCCGCGAAGCTTATTCCCTTCGCGAGAGCAGATACAGCAGGTTCAACAACGCGCCTACGAACGCCGCCACATACGTGAGCGCCGCCGCATTCAACGTCTGGCTCACACCTGGCATTTCGTCGCGATCGATGATTCCCAGCTGCACCAACTGCGCCTTCGCGCGACGGCTGGCATCAAACTCCACCGGGAGCGTGATCAGCTGAAACAGCGAAAGCACCGCATAGCAGATGATCGCGATATCGAGCACGATGCCCGTGAGCCCGCGCACGAAAAAGAAGCTGCCCAAGATTACGAACGGCAGGATCTGCGACACAAACTGCGTCGTCGGCACCAGCGCCATGCGCGCCTTGAGCATCGAATATCCGGTCGCGTGCTGAATCGCATGCCCCGCTTCGTGCGCCGCGACGCCCAGCGCCGCGAGGCTCGTGCCGCGATAATTCTCCGACGAAAGCACCAGCCGCTTGTGCGTCGGATCATAGTGATCGGTCAGATGACCCGAAGTCTCCGTGATCTGCACGTCGGTGATCCCCGCGTGCTCCATCACAGCATGGGCCGCCTCCCGACCCGTGATGCGTCCGCGTGACGGAATGCGGGCATTTTTATTGTAAGCGCTCGAAACGCGGATCTGCGCGTAAAGCGCGAAGATGAACACTGCGACGAACAGGAGGATGAAAACTCCCGTAGGCAGATAAACGAATGCGAGTTGTGCTGTCATGGTTTTGAAAATGCGAAGGTTGAAACGAGGGCTCCAACTTAATCAAAACCCCGCAATTTCCAGCCGAATCCGCCCGGATGGAAACGCCCTTTCGGCTTTCCAGCTCGCCCGCGCCCGCATCCCGCCGCCTTCGCCCGCTTCAAAACGGGAATCCGATCGAAAGCAGCAACGTCCCTTCCGGATCGCGCGGACGCGGATTCAAATTTCGTCCATACTCCGCCCGCAACGGCCCGATCAGCGTCTGATAACGCACGCCCAGCCCCACCGAATATAACTGCTGATCGAAAGGATACTCGCCCAACCGCACCGCCGTCCCAAGCGCATCGGCAAACACCACCACCGACCACTTCGTCGTCAGCGCCTGCTCGAGTTCGAGATTCAACAACAGATACGTCTTCGCTCCGATAAATCTGCCCTCGGCATCACGCGGCGCCGCCTCACCCGCCTGATAACCGCGCAGGCTGTTATCGCCGCCCGGAAAAAACCGTTTGTTCACCGGCAGATCCGAATCGTTCGATCCCCCGAACGTCGTGATCAATCCGTGATTCAACCCCGCATGCACCCAGCGCCCGCGCCCCCAGGGCGTGTGATACGACCCGCCAAACTCGATCCGCTGGTAATCCACGCCGCCCCCCAAATACCGGCTCGCGGTTTCCGCCTGCGCAAACACCCGATAGCCTCGCCGCGGCCGCAGCGGATTGTCCCGACGGTCGCGCGTCAGCCCCACGTCCACGCTCGCCGCCGTCACCTGCTGATCGTCCGCGCCGCTCGTCCCGAGCGTGTTGTCCCGATTTCGCAGCGCCTGATAGGTGTAGCCCACCGAAGCATTCGCTCCGATCCGCTGCACGTTCGCCGCCAGCGAAACGCTGCCGCCCCATTCCTGCCGGAGAAACGACACTTCCTCGCGCTGCAGCCCAAACGCCCGCGCCGTTCCGTCCACCGACTCGCCAAAAATCTCCGGCACCGTGTAGGTATATTCGCCGCGGCTGCTCTTCATCGACTGCACCAGCAGGAGCCGCGTCTGGTGTGCGCGCCCCAGCAGGTTGAACTGCCGCATCTCCACGCCGCCGCGCAACTGTTCGTAACTCCCGTATCCAAACAGTAGATTCACCTCCAGCTCCCGCCCTTCCTCGAGCTCGAACACCGGATCGCGCACCGGTCCGTCACCCGGTTCGTAACGCACGTCGACACTCTCGAACACCCCCAGCCGCGACAACCGGAATCGCGCCTGGTCGATCGCGAGCGGATTGAGCAAATCCCCCGGGCCATTCCGCACCCGGCGCACCAGCACCGACTCGCGCGTCTGCTCGGCACCCTCGAAACGCACCTCGCCGATTCGCACCTCCTCCCCAGGTGTCACAGTCGCGGTGATCTCGACCGTCTGCACGCCGTCTTCCACCGGCCCGAGGTTGCGGCGGATTCTCACCCCGACGTCCGGATGCCCCAGCGTGAAGTAGTGGTTTCGCAGCGCCGCCACCACGTCCTGCTGCCAGATCGCCGACCAGGGTTGGCCGACGAACCCGCCCAGCGAAGGCATCCGCCCGGACTCGCTGTCACCTTCGACTTGAAGCGATCGCACCATCCATCTGGGCCCTTCGTTCACGACGATCTCCACGTCCACTTCGCCCGTCTCGTCGTCGATCTCCAACTCCCGCACTTCCACCGTCGCATTCGCATACCCGCGCCGCTCCAACTCGCCCGTCAGCGCCGCCCGCGCCCGATCCAGCCGCGCCGGCGAATAAACCCGCGCCGCCCCCGTCGAGATCAACACCTTCTCGCCCATGAAATACTCCTGCGCCGACTCCACGGGAAGCACCGTCAATCCCTCGATCGCAACGGCTTCGAACCGATACCGCTCGCCTTCCTTCACATTGAAATGCACCGACCTCGCCTCGAACGGCCGCGGCAGCGAAGTCTCCAGCCGCGCATCGAATTGAAACCGATGCGTCTCCCCCGTCGGCGTCTCCGCCACCGCCTCCACCTGCGGCTTCAAATGCCCGCGCTCCACCAGCGCCGACACCAACAAAAACACGGCGTCCTCCAGCGCGTCCGCATCCAGCGTCGCCCCGCGCTCATCGCCAAGCAAACGCTCGAGCGAGCGTCGTTGCTCGCGATTGCGCAACCACCCGAGCCCGTTCACTTCGATATGCGCCTGCTCCGGCTTCTCCGCCGCGTGCGTCGTCACCGGCGCCGCGAACCAGCCGGCCACCAGCACCAAAAACAGTCCGGTCCGTGCCGCGCTACTCCGTTGCATCCTCGCTCCCTCCCTTGCTGTAGATGCGCCATTTGAAGCCGCCGTAATATTCGTCGAACTCGTCGTATTCGCCCGTCAACGCCCACTTTTCGCTCAAGCGATACTCGATGTTGTAGGTCTCGCGGCCCTGCGCGGAAATGTCCTCGCCGCTCGAAATCGTCAACCGGTCCGCGCCCGCCGAATCGCCCCCCAGCGTGCCCAGCAGGCTCTGGCCGAAAAACGCCCCGAATCGCGTCGCCCGCTGCCGGCCCGTCGTCGTGATCTCGTCGTTCGGCGCCTGCCCCGCCATCACCATCAACAACACCTGCTCCGCCTCCAGCGGCGGGCTCGAGGAAAACGTCAGGCTCGGCGTGCTCACCGGCCCCGACAACTCCATGCGCACGTCGTATCCATATCTTCGAGTCGCACCCGTCACGAAAATCTGCGGATCCGGCTGCTCCGCACTCACCCGCACATACCCTTGCCGCACTTCGAAGCTCGCGAAGGGCAGCCGCACATTTCCTTCCTCGATCACCGCCTCGCCCGCCGCCCGCGGATTCGCCAGCGTGCCCGTGAGTTTGAAATCCGCCGACGCCACTCCGTTGAACACCGGCGTGCGCAATTGCATGAAGCGATCGCCGGCCACCGCCACATCCAGCCGCCACGCGTTCACCGGCTCCGCTTCCACCGAAAAATAGGGCGGACGCCCCGCCGGCCCGCCCTTCGCTCCCGACGGCAGAAACGATCGCACGTCCGCCAGAAACAAACTGTCCCGCAAGCCCACCCGCCCGCCGATCGTCGTCTGTCCGTTCGCCGCCGTCACGAGTTTCAAGTCGAGATCGCCGCGCAACAACAACCCCGTCTTCCGCACAAACGGCAGATTTTCGCCTTTCAACGTCAGATTCAGCTTCACCGGCTCGCCGTCCGGCAACTCCGCCGTTCCCTGCAAACGCACCGTCCGACCCGCCATTCGCGCCGTCACTCCCGCCAGCGTCATCGTGCGTCCTTCGAAGCGCACGTCCGCATTCACTTCCTGCAACACACCGAGCGGCCCGAGCGGCCGCGAGGTCGCTTCGCTGATCCGCAGGTAGCCGTTCACCGTCGCATCCGGCTTGAGCGTCACATCGAGATTCACGCGACCTTTCGGCGCCAGGATCCCGGGAAAATGTTGCGCGACCGCCGCCAGGTCGGCGTTCGGAATCTGCACGCGCAAATCCCCCCGCCGCACCACCCGCCGCGGATCGCGGAAGAACTCGCGCCAGCGCGAAGCCGTCACCGGCAGCCAACCTTCCGCGCGCACCGCCTGCCCGTTCACGTCGAGCGAGAAATGCTCCAGCTTCACACCGTCGCGGTCGCCCGTGAGATGCGCGTCGAGGCCTTCGATCTTCGGCCACACATCCTTGAACTTCCCCGCGACCGCTTCCAACCGCTCCGCCTCCAAACGCGCCTCGCCCTGCGGATGCGCCCAGGTCCCGCCAAATTTCACCACCGCCGACGGACGCACGAGCTCGAGTCCCGTCAACTGCGTGAACTTCTCCCAGAACGCCGGATTCGGCGACGTCGCCGCATCGAGCGTGAACGGCGCATTCTCGTCGAACACGATCAGCGGCCGCTGCAGCGGCTGCACCACGATCGGCAGCCGGCCCGACGCATTCACGACCACGCCTTCGCCTTCCGACACCCGCAGCAATTCCAGATCGAGCCCCTCCGCGTTGCCCGTGAATTGCGCCGAGAAAAACGCCCGCCGCTGCTCGTCGAGTTCCACCGTCGCATCCGTATCGATCCCATACTCGAGCGGCCCGCGGTCCCACTGCCCCCAAAAACTCAACGCTTCGACTTCCCACTCCGCCCGCGGCAGCTCCGCAAAATCCCGCAACCACGCCGACCGCAATCCCGCCACTGTCACGTCGATCTTGCCCGTTTCGCCCCACGCCAGCGTCGCCTCCAGGCGCGCCTCGGGCCCGGCCAGTCGCAACGGTCCCGCGCGTCGCTCCGGCCAGCTCACCCGCGCCGGCTCCGCGAGCGCGAGAATCGCCGCGCCCGCCTTCGTCCACTCCAAGGCACTCAATTCCATCCCGGTTCGGTCCGCCCATCCGCGCGCTGCGAATTTCGCCTCGGCCATTTCCGCCTCGATCTCCAATTCCTCCACGCGCCCGCTCTCACCGCGCCAGGTCGCATTGATCTTCGCCGGCGTAAACTCCTGCACGCGCAACGCTGCGATCTCCGCGCGTCCTTCATGCTTCAATGCGTCGATCGGCCCCTCCGCCCGCGCATCGATCGCCAGCGTTTCCATCGTCGCGTTCTCCGGCAGCCACCGCGCAAACGCCTCCCGATGCACGCTTCCGGTCACCTCCGCACTTCGCACCGCCTTCTCGCGAAAATCCCACGCTCCCGTCGCTTCCAGCTCGTCGCCGTGCGTCCCCGCCAATCGAGCCACATCGATCCGCAGCACCGGCCAGTTCAATGTTCCCCGGACATCGAGCCGCGACAACCGCGTCTCCCACACATCGAGCGCGTCCCCGTTGAACGCGAACGCGATCAGCGGCCGCCCATCCCCGTTCGCCGAAATCGTGCCCACGCCCGCCAACCGCCCCGTCGCTTCGAACCAGGTCTGACGCTCGAGATCCGCCTCGAAACGAAATTGCGACACGTCCGAGCGCACTCGTCCGGTGCGATCGATCGCCACCGGTTCGTTCAAATTCGCCGTCATCCCCGGCAAATCGATCCGCACCGTTTCCGCCACGAAATTCCCATTCGCTCCATGCCCCCGAATCGCCACCTCCAACGGCGGCGCTTTCGAGCCTTCGAGGGGAACGCCCGACGCGCTCACGCTCGCCGTCAAATTTTCGCCCCGCCACTCGACGCGGGCTTGTCCGCGAATCGACGCATACTGCCGCCCGACTCGCGCACGCTCTCCGGAAATTTCCCACTCGTCCGCGATGAAGCTCGCCTCCAGCGGCCGCCAACCCTGTTCCGCAAACCGCGCGCTCACTGCGATCGGTTCGCCCCACCACACCAAATCGCCGCTCACCGTCGCATCCGCGCTCTGCAATCGCGCCGACGCCTCGTTTTCCTCCGACTCCGCCACCGCCGCGATCTGCCCCTCCTCGGGCAGCTCCAGCGTCACCGCCGCTCGCAAACTGCGATACGTCACCGCCGGCGAAACGAGTTTCCGCTCCTGCCACACCGCCGCGTCGATCGTCAGTTCGCCGCGCGGCCACGTGACCACACCTTTGCCCACCTCCGCACTCGGAACCCAGCGGTCCAGCCGATCCGCAATCTTCTGCAATCGCTCCCGCAACGGCACCCAGCCCCGCGGGCGATTCTGCGTCGCGACCCGCTCACCCGGCCGCACCTCCGTCCGCCATTCTCCCGCCACCGCGGTGACGTCTCCGCCCGTCGCACGACGCCACAACCACACCAGCGGCGTCAGCGACTCGACTCGTGACACCGTCACCGTCACCCCCGGCCGGCGCACCTCGACGTCGTGCACCGCGAACCGGCTGTAGCCGATCCTATCGTAATCGCGAAACGTCAGCCCAAACCTCGGCCCCACCGCCGCCACCGCCGCCCCTAGCCACCACGGCAGCAACAACACCGCGGTCCCCAAGACCGCGGCCGTTGCCGCCAGAATGATCAAGAATCGACGCATGAGAGTCGGCGGTGCGCACCCGAAGCGTCGCGTGGCGATCAAGCAGCCGACGCCAAACCGCACCGCTGCAGAAGCGCGCCAAGGTCCGGATCACGACCCATAAACGCGCGATACAGTTCCGCCGGGTCGGCGGAATTTCCCCGGCTCAGGATGTGCCGCACAAACGCCGCTCCCGTCTCCGCATTGAAAATGCCTTCGCGTTTGAACCGCGTGAAGGCATCCGCATCGAGCACCTCCGCCCATTTGTAGGAATAATAACCCGCCGCATAGCCGACCGGATCCGAGAAGATATGCGTGAACCGTTTCACGATTGTCGGCCCCGGCGGCTCCGTTGGCACCAGACACTCCTCGATCGCCGCGCGCAACCTCGGCTCCACGTCCGGCTCGCTCGCGAATTCCGCGGTCCGCGTGTGCATCAGCAAATCCATCTTCGCCAGCGAAAGCTGCCGCATCGTCGCCGTCGCCGCCCGAAACGTCCGCGCCGCCGTCATCTTCGCGAAAAGCTCCTCCGGAATCGCCGCCCCGGTTTCATGGTGCCGCGCAAACAGATCCAGGCTCTCCCGCTCCCAGCACCAGTTCTCCATCATCTGCGACGGCAGTTCGACGAAGTCCCACGCCACGTTCACGCCATTCAACGACTTGATCTCCACCTCGCCGAGCAGGTGGTGCAACAAGTGCCCAAACTCGTGAAAAATCGTCTCCACTTCGCGATGTGTCAGCAGCGCCGGCTTGCCCGGCGACGGCGGCGTCAGGTTTCCGCAGATCAACCCGAGATGTGGCGCGCGCGTGCCGTCCGCCCGCGGCCCGCCGGTGATCAGATAATTCATCCACGCCCCGCCGCGCTTCGATTCGCGCGGATGCCAGTCCGCATAAAACGACCCGACCTGCCGCCCGTCGCGATCCCGCACGTCGTAGAACTTCACTTCCGGATGCCACGTCTCCCCGTCGCCCGCCGGCCGCTCCTGAATCCGAAGTCCGAATACGCGCTGGCAAAGCTCGAAGAGCCCCGCGATCACCCGGTCCATCGGGAAAAACGGCCGCAGCCACTCCTCGTCGAAATCGTAGCGGCTTCGCCGCAGCTTTTCCGACCAATAAGCCAGCTCCCACGGCGCAAGCCGCGAACGCGGCTGCTTCGTCTCCGCCGCCTTGAACTCCTCCAATTCCCGGCATTCCCGGTCAAACGCCCCCCGCGCCCGCTCCCGCAGATCTTCCAAAAACGCCAGCGCCCGCGCGCCGTCCTTCGCCATCCGCCGTTCGAGCACCAGGTCCGCGAAATGCGCCTTGCCCAGCAAGGCCGCCTTCTCCGCGCGCAGCGCCAGCACCCGCGCGATCAACGCCGTGTTGTCCTGCGCTCCGCTCGCGCCCACGCCCACCGCCGCCGTCCACATCTCGCGCCGCAACGCCGCGTCGTGCAGATAAACCATGAACGGCTCGTGCGACGGCTGATGCAGCGTGAACCGCCAGCCCGCCAGACCTTTGCTCTCCGCGCTGCGCCGCGCCGCCGCCTTCGCATGCTCGGGCAATCCCGCCAGCCGCGCCTCGTCCTCCACGACGAGCTGCCACGCATTCGTCGCATCGAGCACGTTTTCCGAATAGCGCTGCGTCAGCTGCGACAACTCCGTCTGCAACACTTCGAGTCGCGCCCGCTGCTCCGGCGCCACATCCGCCCCCGCCTGCCGAAACTCGGCCATCGTTTCATCGACAAACCGACGATGAACGCCCGTCAGCGCCTTCGCCTCGCTCGTCTGCGCCGCCGCTTTTAACCGTTGCCACAACTCCGCATTCAGCGGAATCCGCGCGAAGAAAGCCGACACCTTCGGGAGCACCGCATTGTGTGCCGCCCGCAGCTCCGGCGAATCCGCCACCGACTGCAGATGCGTCACCTTTCCCCACGCCTGCGTCAGCTCCTCCGTCGCATTTTCCAGCGCAAGAAACGTATTCGCGTAAGTCGCCTCCGCCGCCGGTCGCGCTGCGATCGCATCGATCGCCGCCTGCGCCCGCTCCAGCGCCTCGCCGATGCCCGGCTCGATCCGATCGGGCGCCAGCGCCGACCAGCGGATGTGAAACGAACTATCGAGAAACGGATTCTGCGCCATCCGGGCAAACACCGGATCAGCCGCACGGTTGTCAAACCGCAAAACTCACCAGACGTATCCGACCACACCCGACACCTGCCGCGGCGCCGCCGGCACCGCCGGCACTTCCTGAAATTCCGAATCCCACAAATTATCCGCCTGCACCGTCAGCGACAGCCGTCGCCACGCCGCCGGCCGATACGTCAGCCCGATCGCCGTCAACAGCGGCTCCTCGCCCCCGCGCGTGCGCAATAAATTCGGCGCCTGCCAGCGCGCTTCGTTGTCGATGCGCAACTCGAGCTCCGGCGTGAGCCTCGCCGTCACCGCCAGCGTCACGCGATGGCGCGCAAAGTTGAGCGCGTAGAAACTGGCATCGGCCGCCGCCCCGCCGTAATCCTCGTTTTTTTCCAGCCACGTGTAGCCGAGCACGACATCGAACATTTGCCACGAGCGCCGCGCCACCAGTTCGAAACCGCTCGTCGCGATATCCACCGCATTGGCCGAACGCGCCGTGACCCCGCGACGAAAGGTCCAGTCCACCAGATCGTCGTCCTCCCGATAGAACACCGCCGCCTGCGCGCTCCAGCCCGCCCACAGTCCGCTCGCCCCGATTTCCACATTTCGGCTCACCTCGCGCCCCAGCCCCTGGTTGCCGCGAAACAGCCCCGCCGACGGATTCGATTTCAACGCCGTGTAGGTCGCCACCTGCGAACTCTCCGCATAACTCGCATACCATCTCCGCACCGCACCGCTCCGCTGCTCCCGCGAGATTTCGAACACCGGCGACACCCGGCTCGCATCCCGATTCGTGTCGTCATACGTGGCCCCCGCTCTCACCGCGAGCGTCGCCCCATCCGCCAGCGCCCACGTCTTTTCCGGCACGAGCGTCAGTTTTCCAATCTGCCGCGTGCGATACGGACCAAACGTCAGCGAGGTCGACTCGATCTCGTCCGCCAGCCACTCTGCCCGATAGTTCACCGCCAGTTCTCCCATCCGCTGCCGCCCGCCCGCCGCGACGCCCCGCACCCAAGTGGTGTGCAAAAACGGCGGCACCGGCCCCACCGGCGCGAAACGGTTGAAGGCATAATTGTCGCGATTCCGCCGATAATAGGCGCCCGCCTCGAAAAACTCCTCCTCGCCCCACTCGACGCGATGGTTCAGCGCGACCAACAGCGTTTCGATGTCCTCCGTTTCGTTCGAGTTGAACGGCGTGTAAAGATTCGGCCAGCCGAAGAACTTCGCCTGATACCCGGCAAACACATCCGTCTGCGAACCGCGCCCGCTCAACTGCAGCCGCGCATTCACGCGATCGAGCTCATGATCGCCATACGGCACCCCGCCGTCCGACTCCGAGTGCGCCCACGCCACATCGACCGCCACCTCGCGCCCGAGCCACTCCGCCCCGGTCGCCACACCCTGGTAAAACTCGCCCTGCACCAAGCCAAATTCCCCTCCGCCCACCGAGGCCGCCCCCGTCGTCGAAATTCGCCGCCACGGATACGCGATCGCGCCCACCGTCGCATTTGTCGACGCCATCGCGACGTCGAAGCCCGTCACAATCTCGGGCGCTCCAAGCATCTGCGGAGCCACGGGAATCTCGGCAAAATAGTGCCCGGTCTGCGGATCGAAAAGCGACAGCGCGCCCAGCGAAAATCCCGTGTTTTCAAAAATCCCCCCGCGCAGCGACACATCGGCCTGCCCTTCCGCGAAATTGCGCGCCTGCACGTCGACCCGCGGCTCGAACCGCAGCGCCGACACCGGCATCGCAAACGTCGCCACCGGCGACTGGTTCGCCACCCGCGGCGAGTAAACAGTCACCGCCGGCAGCGTCTCCGCCGGTTGCGCCCAAGCCACACAGGAAACCGCGAGAAGCAGCAGGAACCTCGAAATCATTCCCGCCACGCCTAACAGCGCCGTCTCGAAAAACAAGCCGCAGTTAAGCCAAAATCACAGACAGCCTTAACCAGGTCGTTCTGACGAAAAAAATCCCGGCCTTTCGAGCCGGGAAAATGAATCGGGGCCGCGACCTTCGCCGCCCACTGAGGCGAATCCTTATTCGTCTCCGTCCTGTCCGATCGCTTCCACCGGGCAGCCTTCCAAAGCTTCCATGCACAACGCAGCTTCTTCTTCCGTCGTCGGTTGCTTGTGCACGTAGGAATAGCCTCCTTCGTCATGGCGGGTGAAAAAGCCGGGCGCCGTCTCGCGGCAAAGATCGCAGTCGATGCATTGCTGATCGACGTAGAATTTACCCGGTGCGTTATTCGCCCACTTGTCCGCTTTGTTGGCCATGATTTGGGCGAACAAAGAGTAATTGATAGGGGTGTCAAGCGAGCTGCCCGCCCTCGGAAAAACCAGTGAAAACACGGGTGCCGGCTTGTGTTTGCGGAGGCGTATTCCTAGTCTTCCGCCGATGCTGTCAGACCGGCCCTACATGCGGGACGATTACCCTCGGAACGAGACCAGCACCGTTACTTGGCTGATTTCGGCCGTGGTGGCGGTGGTCGTGCTGCAGTATGTTTTTCTCCGGGTCTTCAACGGCAATCCGCTCCTGGAGCGCTTGTTGATGCTCACGACCGAGAGCATCCGCTCGGGCAAGATTTGGACGCTGTTCACCTACAGCTTTCTCCATTCGACAAGCAACCTGCTCCACGTCGTCGCCAACCTGCTCGGTCTCTACTTTCTCGGCCGCGCCCTGCAGCCCGTTTTGGGCTCCAAACGCCTGATGTGGCTCTATGCGGGCGCGGTGATCACCGGCGGACTGCTCTGGGTCGCCACGCACTGGGATGGCGCGGGAGTTGCAATCGGCGCTACCGCCGGCGTGCTCGGCCTCTTGGTCGTCTTCGCCTGCCTGTATCCCAATCGGCCGATGACGTTTCTGCTGTTTTTCGTTCTCCCGGTCACGCTGAAGCCGAAACACGTCGCCATTGGTCTGCTGGTTTTCGAGGTCTTCGGTTTCCTCTTCTACGAAATCATGGGTGCCGTCTCCCCGTTCGGCTCCTCCGTCGCTTACTCGGCGCATCTCGGCGGCATGCTCGCCGGCTGGGTCTTTTTCCGCTACGTGCACCAGGGCAGCTGGAGCCTCGCTTCGGCGCCGGACGACATCGAGCCGCCGCGCTGGTTTCGGAAAGCGGCCAAACCCACTCCGCCCCCCGCATTTCAGGTCGATCTCACGCGGCGCGAAGATCTCCGCGCCGAGGTCGACCGCATTCTGGACAAGATCAATAGCGACGGTTTCGGCGCGCTCACCGCGGACGAAAAGCGGTTGTTGGATGAAGCGCGCGAGTTGCTCAGCCGTCGTTGATTCACCTCTCCCACAGCCGCCGCATGGCCGACGGCATTAGCCCGGCCGTTTCCGCGCTGAAACTTCCCCCGTTTTCTCCGATCTAACTTTTCCGAGATGACCACACGTCCCCCCCTTTTCCGACGCCTGCTCGCCACCACTCTGCTCACGGCTTCCGTGGTCGTCGCGGTCGGCGCCCCCACGGACCGCAAGTTCACCACCTCCCCCACTCTCTCCACCGAGGCAAGGACACTGGTGAACCTCCTCGAGCAGGCGCATTACAACCGCGACGCCGTGCGCAGCGCGGACTACGCCGAAGTCATTCCCGGCTACATGAGCGACCTCGACGGCCAAAAGCTGTTCTTCCTCGAGACCGACAAAAAATCCTTCAACGACCTCTACGCGAAAAACATCTACTGGAATCTCAGCGCCCTCGGCAACATCGACGCCGCCTACGAGATCTTCAAAGTCTACGAAGCGCGCACCCGCGACCGCATCAACTGGATCTTCGACGAACTGAACAAGGAGTTCGATTTCAGCATCGACGAGACCTACCGCGTCGATCGCACCAAGTCCGAATGGCCGGCCTCCATCGCCGCCGCCGACACCCTCTGGCGTCAACGCCTCAAGTTCGAGCTCATCACCGAAATGATGAACAAGAAGGACGACGCCGAAGCCAAGGAGGTCATCCGCAAACGTTACGAGCGGATGCTCAAAAACGTCGCCGACCTCGAAACGCCCGACCTCGCCGAGCTCTTCTTGTCCAACGTCGCGCGCATCTACGATCCGCACTCCACCTATTTCTCCGCCGACACATTCGAGGATTTCGGCATCCAGATGAAGCTCCAGCTCGTCGGCATCGGCGCGCTCCTCGGCATCGAAGAGGACTATTGCCTGGTCAAGGAAATCGTCCCCGGCGGCCCGGCCGACAAGGGCGACCAGCTCAAACCCAACGACAAGATCATCGCCGTCGCTCAGGGCAACGGTGAGCCCGTCGAGGTCATCGGCATGAAGCTGCGCAAAGTCGTGGAATTGATCCGCGGCGAAAAAGGCTCCCAAGTGAAGCTCATCGTCAAACCCGCCGAAGCCCCCGATGAATCCGCCCGCAAGGAAATCCTCATCACGCGCGATGTCGTGAAACTCAGCGACAAACGCGCCCACGCCGCCATCTTCGACGTCCCGAACCCCGAAGGCACCGGCACGGTTCCTCTCGGCGTGATCACCCTCCCGGCGTTCTATGGTCCGGCCGACGGCGACGATCCCGAAGCCGAGAAAACGACCGCCACCAAAGACGTCGCCCGCCTGATCGATCAACTCAAGACCGCCGGCATCAAGGGCCTCGTCCTCGACCTCCGTCGCAACGGCGGTGGCTATCTCTCCGAAGCCGTCGAGCTCACCGGCCTTTTCATCCCCCAGGGCCCCGTCGTGCAGGTGAAAAACTACGCCGGCGAAATCCAGATCGACAACGACAACGACTCCACCGTCGCCTACACCGGCCCGCTCGCCGTGCTCGTCGACCGCTTCAGCGCCTCCGCCTCCGAAATCGTCACCGGCGCCCTCCAAAATTACGGCCGCGCCATCGTGATCGGCGACACCTCCACGCACGGCAAGGGCAGCGTGCAGACCGTCCTCGAGATGAAAAATCTCGTCCCGCAACTCGCCCGCGCCCCCGACAAAAGCGGCGCCGCGAAATTCACGGTCCAGAAATACTACCTCCCCAACGGCGCCTCGACCCAGCTCAAGGGCATCACGCCCGACATCGTCCTCCCCTCGATCGACGAATTCCTCCCCATCGGCGAAAGCAGCCTCCCGCACGCCTTGGTCTGGGACGAGATCCCGACCAGCTTCTTCGACGGCGAGCCGCTCGATTCCAAGGTCGTCACGTCCCTCCGCGAGGCGAGCCTCACCCGCCAGGAGAAACTCGACGAATTCCTCTACCTCAAACGCAACGTCGAGTGGTTCAAAACCCGCCAGGAACAGAAACTGATTTCGCTCAACCTCGACGTTCGCCGCCAGCAGAAGGAAGCCGACGAAGCCTTCCGCAAGCAGATGAACGAAGAAAAAGAACGCCTCGCCCAAGCGGATTTCCCCTTCCGCGAATTTCGCCTCGGCCCGCCCCCGCCCCCCAAGACTCCTCCTCCCGAAAAGGAAAAAGAGGAAGACTCGGAAGATCTCGCCGCTGACTTGGAAACCGAGCTCAGCACCGACGACGACACCTACGGCAAAGTCGACGTGCATCTCCGGGAAACGCTGCGCGTCCTCGGCGACGCCATCACGCTGGCCCAGGATCAACAGTATTGGGCCAGCAACCAGCCGCCTTTGACTGTCGCCTCGACTCAGCCAAAGGGCTGATTGCGGCGAACTCTCCGCCCGCGACGGCTCAACCTTCTTTCCGCGCGATCACATACCGATCGCGCTTCGAAAGATCCTGCAGCGACTCGGAGTTTTGAAAACCCGCACGTCGGCACGCCTCCACCAGAATCGCGTGCTGCGCGATTCCCGTTTCCAACGCCAGCATTCCTCCGGGAACCAGATACGCCGGAGCCGCTTCGATGATTTTCAAAAGGTCCCCGGCTCCCTCCGGCCCGCTTCCTGTGAGCGCCGCAATCGGCTCGAACTCCTTCACCTCCGGCAAAGCCTCCGCCGTCTCCGCAGCCGTCAGATAAGGCGGATTCGACACGATCAATTCGAACGCCGAACCCCGCGGAACGTTCGCCCACCAGTCCGATTCGAGCCACTCCACCCGCCCCTCCAGCCCGCTGCGGCGCGCGTTGTCCTGGGCGAGCGCCAGCGCCTCGGCACTCGAGTCGACCGCCGTCACCCGCGATTCCGGAAACGCCTTCGCCAGCGCGAGCGCCAGCGCTCCGGTTCCCGTCCCCAAATCAAGGATACGTGACGGCGCCGCGACCGCCCGGGTCGTGACGTGTTCGACCAGCAGTTCCGTTTCCGGGCGCGGGATCAGCGCGCGCCGGTCGACTTTGAGCGTGAGTCCGCAGAAATCCGTTTCCCCGACGATGTATTGCAACGGCTCGCGTTGCCCGCGCCGCCGCACCAGCGGCCGGATGCGTTCCAATTCCGGCTCGGACAGCGGCCGCTCGAACTGCAAATAGAGCTGCATCCGTCTCAACCCGAGCCCGTGGCCGACCAACAGCTCTGCATTGAGCCGCGGATTCTCGACGCCTCTGCCACCCAGGAACTCCGTCGTGCGCTTGATGATCTCCAGCACCGTCAGCATGTCAGTCTTCGTCATCTTCGCGCCTCGCCCGCCCCACGGCGCCAGGGAGCGTGAGACCCGTCAGCGCGGCCAGCTTCTCTTCGTAATCCGCCTTTTGCAGCGCCTCCACGATTTCTTCGATGCCACCCTCGAGCACTTGCGGCAGATTATAAAGCGTCAGCCCGATGCGATGATCCGTCACCCGGTTTTGCGGGAAATTATAGGTGCGGATCCGTTCGCTGCGATCGCCCGAACCAATCTGGCTGCGCCGTGTGGCCGCATACTTCGCCCGCTCCTCGTCTTCGCGCTGCTTGAGCAACCGGGAGCGCAGCACGGTCATGGCCCGCGCCTTGTTCTTGATCTGCGAGCGCTCGTCCGCGCACGTCACGATCAGCCCCGTCGGCTTGTGCACGATCTGCACCGCTGAGTCCGTTGTATTCACGCCCTGCCCGCCCGGCCCGCTGGCCCGCGTCACCGTGATCTCAAGGTCCTGCGGATCGATTTGCACGTCGACCTCCTCCGCCTCCGGAAGCACCGCCACCGTCACCGTCGACGTGTGAATCCGTCCATTCGCTTCCGTCACCGGAATCCGCTGCACGCGATGCACGCCGCTTTCGAATTTCAGCTGCTTGTAAACGTCCGTCCCCGTGATGAGGAAAATGACCTCCTTGTATCCGCCGCGATCGGACGTGCTGCTGCTCATCGGCTGGATCTTCCAGCCGCGCCCATCCGCATAGCGTGAATACATGCGAAACAGATCCGCCGCGAACAAGCTTGCCTCGTCCCCGCCCGTGCCGGCGCGAATCTCCATCACTGTGTTGCGCGAGTCCGTCGGATCCGGCGGGATCATTTCCAACAGCACCGCTTGACGGCACGCGGCGAGTTTCTGCTGCAGCTCGGGCAGCTCCGCCTGCGCCAGTTCGCGCAAATCTGCGTCGGCGGACGCATCGCGGCTCAGCGCCATCGCCTCGTCCGCCTCCCGCCGGAGCCGCTCGTGCTGCCGGTGGTTTTCGACGAGCTGTTGCACCCGCTGCTGCTCGCGCGACACCTCCGCCGCCCGACGGGGATTCGAATAAAACGAAGGCTCCGCCATCTGCGCGTCGAGTTCCTCGAGGCGGCGTTGAAAGGGTGCAATGTCGGGAAGTTCGTCCATGAAAGCCGCGAAGCAGCGGGAGGCATTTGCGAATTGCGCGCGCTGCGGCAGGCAGCTTGGCTGACGGCAATCGAGCGCCAGGCGTATCCGCCTAGCGGTGCCGATCAGCAATGGCCACCACGCTTTTCACTCAGAACACCATCGCCTGCATTTGGGACTTCGACAAGACTCTTATCCCCGAATACATGCAGTCACCGCTTTTTCGTCGTTACGGAATCGACGAGACGAACTTCTGGGAGGAAACCAACAAGCTCGCCGAGCATTACCGCCGCCGCGGCTATCATCTCTCGCCCGAGATCAGTTATCTCAATCATCTGCTCACCTACGTGCTCGCCGGCCCGATGGCGGGCCTGAACAACAAGCTCCTGCGAGAGTGCGGAAAAGAGATTCAGTTCTATCCCGGGCTGCCGGAGTTTTTCGGTCGGGCGAAAGCCTTCGCGCGCGAAAAGCCCGAATACGAAAAGCACGACATCGCGCTCGAGCACTACATTGTCAGCACCGGCATCGCGCCGATGATCCGCGGCAGCTCCATCGCCCCCCATGTCGACGGCGTCTGGGCCTGCGAGTTCATCGAAAATCCGCTGCAACCCGGATTCCTGAAACAGAAGGAGCTCTCCATCGAAGAGACCGCCGCCATCGCCCAGATCGGCATGGTGATCGACAACACGACCAAGACCCGCGCGATCTTCGAAATCAACAAGGGCACCAACAAGAACCCCGCGATCGACGTGAACTCGAAGATGGCCGCGGAAGACCGGCGTATCCCTTTTCAGAATATGATCTACATCGCCGACGGACCGAGCGATGTCCCCAGCTTTTCCGTGGTTAAAACCGGCGGCGGCAAAGCCTACGCCGTCTACAATCCCGACAAGTCCGAGGAGTTCGCCCAGAACGACCGCCTGCTCCAGTCCGGCCGCATTCACGGTTACGGCCCCGCCGATTACACCGAGAAAAGCAGCACCTCCCAATGGCTGCGGATGCATATTCACCAAATCTGCGATCGCATCGTCGCCGATCGCGAAGCGGCCGTGGCGCTCAAAGCTTCCAAACCTCCGCGCCACCTCAACGCCACCGCTGAAGAACTCGCCGCCCGCCGCCCCGTCCGCGTCCCGAAACAGCAATCCTTCCTGGAAGAAAGCTGAACCGACGCAGCGGCGACGTTTCGCTGCCAATAAAAAAGGCGCCGCTCGAAAGCGGCGCCTGGAAAGTTTCGCTAGCTCGACTCAGAGCCCCGCGCCGCTCGGGCTTACCGGCGGCAGGTCGACCGTCATCGGCGGCGTCACGATCGGTGTCTCCACAATGTTGGCCTCTCCGGTGGGGGACGCAACTTCCATGATGCTTGTTGTCATGACGGCTTCGTTCCCGGCGTCGATCGAGGCTTGGGCCGCATTCGCAACCGACGTCGCGTTGATACTCAATCCGGCGGTGTTGTTCGCCGTCTGGGTGAGAGTTGCAGCCAAAGTCGCCACCGGCGTGCCGGTGGTTCTCGCCACCGCCACCGTCGTGGTCGCGACAATCGAACCCGCGCTCGCGCTGTTACCCGCCGTCGCTGAGCCGCTCACCGCCGCGCCCACGATGGCGCTTGCAACATCGGCCGCCCCGGCCGAGCTGCCGGAAATGTTGGGATTGATGGCGGCGGTCGCAGCCGCCGCAGCCGTCGCGCTCGCGACGGCCTTCGTCGCCGCTTCGCCCGTTCCGGCGGAACTCGCGATCGTGTTGATGACCGCCGCGACATCGTTGACGCTTGTCGAAACCGACGCGACCGAAGCCGCGAGGAGAGCCAGACCGTCGGCCATACTGGGATTGTTGGCGACCGCGTCAGCGAGCGTTTGCGTCGTCGCACCGCTGCCGGAGTCCGAGGCAACCTGTCCAACCGTAACGTCGGTGCCTATTCCGCTAGCCGAAAAGGACTGCACCACGCCAGCGACTACCGTGACTGAATAGATCACACCGTCGTAGGCGACCGAATAAGTGGTTCCGCGCGCCGCCGCGACGCCCTTCGGCGTGCGGACGCTGTAGTTGTTCTGATTCTTCCGGGCGGGATCGAGAGACGACGCGAGCTGACCCGACTTCAAATCGATGATCGCGTTGCGCATGCCGTCGGCGCTGACGCTCAGCTTCTCCACTTGCACCGTGGTTTTTTCTCCCGCCACAGCGACAATACCGTCGTGCGCCTGGATCGTGAGCCGAGAATTTGCCTGGGTGGAGACTTCCGCGCCTTGCGGAATCTTGGTCCCCACGGAGATCGCCTGCGCCGCGCCGTTGCCCACTTTGAAAGTCGCCGAGCCCTCCAAGCGCGTGACAGTGGCCTCGGTGGTTTGCTCCTGCCCTTGCGCCTGCGCGGAGGCACAAAGGCCAAGCACAAGTGCAAGCAAGGTGAACGAAAAAGTCCGGATCAGTTTATTCATGGTGGCTGGATAGGGTGTTTAGGAGATTCCCCCTAGATGATGCGCCTGAAATACTCATCGGGGATAACCCAAGGCAATGCCTAATTTGACCAATGTTTCACCCCGTCGATCGAGCAGCCGAGCAACTCGTAAACCTCTACCGGCAGCGCCTTGCCTTTGGCCGACACGGAGCCGCACGACCGCAACTGAAACGCAGCGCCCAGCAACTCCCGCATGCTACCGCCCACAAGTATCTTGGTCTGCAACTCCTTGTTCAGGCTCTCCAGGCGTGAAGCCAGGTTCACTGCATCTCCGATCGCGGTAAATTCCATCCGGCGCGGCGACCCGATGTTCCCGATAAGCACGACCCCGTGGTTGATGCCGACGCCCATGCGGAACGCCGGCTGTCCGGCTGGAAGCCACTTTCCATTCAATCGCTCCAAGGTTGCCTGCATCGCCAGCGCCGTGCGTGCCGCTCTTCTCGCGTCATCTGCCACCCCTGCACTCTCGAAATCACCCCAGACCGCCATTACGGCATCGCCGATGAATTTATGCAACGTGCCCCCTTCGCGGTGAATGCACTCCACCATTGCGGCGAGATATTCGTTGAGCTGCGCAATCAAAGCGTCGTCCTTCAACGTTTCCGTCAGGCGAGTGAAATCCCGCAGGTCTGAAAAAAGGATCGTCACGGCCCGCCGCTCGCTGCTCACCGCTGCGATGTTGCGCCCGTCTTTCATCATCCTCGTCAGCAACTCGGGCGAAAGATACGACCCGAACATCTGCTTCACCTGCTCGCGAGCCTGCTGCTCGCGCAGAACACGGCTGCCGATCACGATAAACTCCAAGGCCACAAAGCCCAATACCGGCCACACCAACGGCAGCCAAAGACTCCATTTGATCCACGCCGCGAACGCCGCCGTCACGTAACACGCCACGGTGAGCACGCCGAAAGCGGCCATCGTCCACACCGGCCTCCGCTCCCCCACCAACACGCTGCCATAGCCCAGCAGCACGGCCCCAAGAAAAACCATCCACGACGGCGCCCGCCGCGCATAGTCGCCGGCCAACACGTTGTTGACGAGGTTGGCGTGGACCAGCACCAGCGGTGAAACCGGGCTGCGCGGCGTCGGCCCCGCGTCGGCTTTGCCGGTCACCGTTTGACCGATGAAGACGATTCCACCCCCGAGCGGTGGCATGGCGGGCGCGCCGGTATTTTCGACGAAGCGCTCGTGCAATTTCACCAGCGCCCCGAAATAATTCATCGCTCCAAAATCCAGCCCGCTCGCGTTCTGATCGTAACGGTAATTCAGCAGAAAACGCCCCGCCGCCGAAACCGGCAGTCGCAGCTCTCCGTGCTTCGGCGTGGAGAGATAAACCGCCTCCCCCAGATTCACGCGGACCGCCTCCGCGGGAACGTCGAAATACGCCATCAGCGTCTGGAGCGACAACGACGCATACACCGCATCCCCGACGCGCACGACCAGCGGTATCTCGCGCCTGATCCCATCCTCGCCCGGCGGCGTATCCACGAAACCATACAAACTCTCCCTGCGCAGCGCAGGAAAAGGCATCAGCGCATGCGCATCGCCTGCCAGTTTTGCAATGTCCCCCGCCACCCGTGTCAGCGGCCGGGTCGGACCGCGCACGGCGTCGTCACCCTCGCTCGGGTCTGGAGCGGTCACACTTCCGGTGATCACCTTGACCCCCATCTTCTGGGCGAGCGCCGCGGCGCGCCCCATCTCGGCGTCCCCGTCCCCCTCGCGGGACGCGTCGAAAATGACGTCCCAGGTGACCACGGACGGCCCCGCGAGCGAGAGGAGCTTGATCATGTCCGCATGCACCGCCCGATCGGGCGGCCACGGCGTAAGATTCAATTCGGTGTTGTCCTCGAACAGGATCACACTGATGCGCGGATCGGGCGAGCCTTGGTAATGAACTCTGAGATTCGTCCGCCAATCCAAGGTCATCCACCCGAGTCTTTCCACCAACGACAGGTTGCCGACCACCCACGCCACGCCGAAGCAAAGCAGAGGCAACCCGCGGAAACGCGAAAGGGACCGAAGCGCTGGACTCTTCATCCTCGGCGCCAAGTTGGCGATTCTACGCCAACAACCAAGCGCTTTCCCGACCTGCCTCCCCCTCGCCCCTCCCGGGCGCTCGACGCTTTCGTCTCAACGCGCCGCTGCGACCCGCGTCATGCGCTCAGTCACGAGATTGTTCACGCGCTCCGCGTAATTGTGCGCCGACGCCGACGCCCGCCCGCGCACCACCGAGCTCAACCCGCTGTTCCAGGCCAGCGCGATGTTGTAGGGGGTCGCCGGCACGCCATTGCGCACCAACCCCCGCCGCACCCACTCGTAGTGTTTCAGCGCCACCTGCTCTGCCACCTCGCGCTCCACCGCCCGTTCGAACGGTTGATCCGTGTGCATCCGCCACGTGTCACGGCGAAACTGATACGCCCCGAGCTCGCCGTATTTTCCCGGCCGCTTCGTGTTGCGGGGATTCTCCACCGCGCGGATCGCTTCGAGCGTTTCCGCGCGAGTCGACGCCCGCAACGTTCCCGGCAGTATCCGAACCGCCAACACAGCGACGCCCGCCAGCGTCAGCAGGCGGACAGTGGAGAAGAGTCTGGACCGGGTTTTCACGGCCTCCCCTGACCGGAGGACCCCGCCGCGGGTTCAAATCCGCCATCAACTTTTCCTGTGAAATCAGGGGAACCCCGGGGTGATTGCGAATCGCACGACAGTCAGACAGCTCCCGACAATTGGCTCGCCCCTCACCACTTTCTTCCCGATTCCTGTGCCCGCACCACCCCCGCCCTTTCGTGAGCCCCCCCGACTCCGAGCATACCCGCTGGTTTGCCCAAGAGGTTCATCCCCACGAGCCTTCGTTGCGCGCCTATTTGCGCGGCCTTTTCCCGGGACTGCGCGATGTCGATGATCTGATTCAGGAATCCTACGCCCGCCTCATTCGCGCGAAGCAGGCAGGTCGCGTCACCTACGCCAAAGCATTCCTGTTCGCCACGGCTCGCAACGCCGCTCTCGATCTTTTCCGCCGGCGCAAAATCGTCTCGATCGACTCCGTAGGCGATCTCTCCGCTCTGTCCGTCATAGAGGAGGGCCCCAGCGCCGCCGACACGGTCAACAAACAACAGGAGCTCGAACTGCTCGCCCAAGCCGTTCGCACCCTGCCCGACCGCTGCCGGCAGGTGCTGACGCTCCGCCTGCTCTATGGACTTTCTCACAAAGAAATCGCCGCCGACCTCCGTATTTCCGAACACACGGTCAAAGCCCAGCTCGCCAAAGGCATGCGCCGCTGCGTCGCGTTCTTCCAGGAACGCGGCCTGCTCCCGCCCGTCCCGCAGGATCCTGTCCCGTGAAAACCTTCCCTCGTAAGCGCCCCTCCGACGACGACGCCATCGAGGCTCGCGCCGCCGCCTGGCTCGCCCAGCGGGACGCAGGCCTGACGGACGCCGAACAGCGCGAGTTCGACCGCTGGCGCGCCGCCAATCCGCGACACGCCGCCGCCGTTGCCCGGCTCGAAGCCGCCTGGTCCGCCCTTCTCCAGCTCCGCAATTACCGCCCCACCGCGCGCGCCCACCCCGATCGCGATATTCTCGCGCCGAGGAGATTCGCCCGTCCCACGCCTTTCCTGCGTCCCCTTCTCGCCGCCGCCGCCGTCGCGTTTCTCGCGCTCGGCGCCTGGCAGTGGTCACGCGTCGCCGCTCCCCCCGCGCCGACCACCGAACTCTATTCAACCACCGTGGGCGGCTATGAACGAGTCACCCTCTCCGACGGTTCAGTCCTTCAACTCAACGACCACACGGAGGTCCGCGTCGATTTCACTGACGCCGAGCGCCGTCTCCACCTCCTTCGCGGGCAGGCCCACTTCACCGTCGCCAAAAACAAAGCCCGCCCCTTCGTCGTCACCACGGCGTCGGTCGCTGTGCGCGCAGTCGGCACGGCCTTCGATATCCGCGTCGGCCATTCCGAAGTCGAGGTGCTCGTCACCGAAGGCGTCGTCCAACTCGACCGCGCCTCTCCCGACGCTCGCCTCGCCGACCGCGCTTCGACGCCCCCCTCGCTCGTCGCCGCCGGATGGCGCGCCATGGTGCCGCACGACACGACCGCCCCGTCCAATCTCGAACCCATCGACGCGGCCGGCGTCCGTGAAGCGCTTTCCTGGCAGGGCCCGCGACTCGTCTTCGTCGAGACGCCCCTCTCCGAAGTGATCGCCCAATTCAACCGGCGCAACCGCACGCAGATCTCCCTCGCCGACCCTTCCCTCGCCGATCTCCCCGTGGGCGGCAGCTTCCGCGCCGACAACGTCGAGGCCTTCGTGCGCCTGCTCGCGAGTTCCGGCGACATCTCTTTCGAACTCGTCGGCGACCGGTTCGTCCTGCGCAAAGCTCGCTAGACGTCCGTCCACGCCCGGGGCGAGTCCAGCCGAGATTTTTGGCGTGCATGATCGCCGTTGCCATTTTGCTCGACGAGGAAACCTCCTCTCTCCGCGTTCCTTTCGGTCGTTCATGACACCCCCACGCCGTCCGCCTCGATGTCGACCCAGCCGGTTCGCCGCCTTCCATCGGCTCGCGGCAACGACCGCATTCCTGGTCGGCGCGTGCACGGTGGTGGCCGCCCCTAAACGCTTCGACCTCCCGCGCGGCGACGCCACCGCCACGCTCCCTCGATTCATCGAGCAGTCCGGCGAACAAGTCGTCTACCTCGTCAACAACGTCCGCCACGTCACCACCCTCCCCGTTCGCGGCGAGTTCGAAGCCCGCGCCGCGCTCGACCGCATGCTCGCCGGCACCGTCCTCTACGCCGTGCAGGACGAGCGCACCCACGCCTTCGTCATCAATCGCACGCCCTCCGGTCAGTCCGCACCCGCGCGGCCGGCCACATCGTCGCCCCGCCACACCCCTGCCGAAACTCTCCCCGCCGACGGCAGCATCATCCGCCTGCCTTCCTTCACCGTCGAGTCCGGTCGCGACGTCAGCTACGTCGGCAAACAGGCCCTCTCCACCACGCGCACCGGCGTCGAAATCCTCGACCTCCCGCAATCCGTCAAAGTCATCAACCGCGCCCTCATCGACGACCTCAATCCCTCCCTCGTCGTCGACACCCTGAAATACGTCGGCGGTGGCCAGGCCGGAAACATCAACTTCGCCGACGACCGCTTCACCCTGCGCGGCTTCAACAGCCCCGCCGACATCGGCGATTTCGTGGACGGCTTTCGCGGCAAGACCGACTCCAACACCGACACCGCCATCATCGAGCGCCTCGAAATCATCAAGGGCCCCTCCGCCATCTTCGTCGCCAACGGCCCCGTCGGCGGCGTCATCAACAAGGTCATCAAGGGCCCCGTTTCCTACGACCTCCGCTCCGTGAAGGTTCAGACCGGTCGTTGGGACGGACACCGCGCCGAGTTCGACCTCGGCGGCCCCGTTTCGCCGGACGGCAAGCTTCTCTACCGCCTGGTCCTCGCCGGTCAGTATTCGGACGGGTATTACGACGAGACGTTCTCGCACCGCCTGATCGTCGCGCCGTCGATCGCCTACGAGTTCAACGAAAACTCCCGCGTCACCCTCAAATACAACCACCTCCTGTATCGTTTTTCCTCCTACAACGGCGTGCCCTTCGACGAGCGCACCGGCCGCCGGCTCGACCTCCACCCCCGCGCCCATTTCGCCGAGCGCGCCCCGCGCAACTGGCGCAAGGACATCGTTCATCGCGTCTTTCTCGAATACACCAACCGCCTCAACGACGCGTTGGCTCTGCGCCTCGCCGGCTTCGCCAACTACAACAACGCCGCTCGGATCGAATCTCTCAACGGTCACTCCATCCCGCCCGACTTCGCCCGCGGCGCCCTCGTCAGCCGCAGCACCACCGCGCAGGATCGCGAACACCACCGCCGGCAAATCCAGGCCGACTTGGTCGCCAATTTCGACACCGGCCCGATCCGCCACCGCCTGCTGATCGGCGGCGAATGGGCCGACGCCCCCGATATCGTCGCGAGCTTTTCGGGCACCAGCGCGCCCATCGACCCCTACACGCACCGCTACGCCGCCGGCGTCGTCGCGAACACCGCCACGCCGGCCAACCAGACCCGCACCGACCACCGCCAGCTAAAAGCCTTCGCGCTCGACACCTTCACCTTCGCCGATGGGCGGTTTCTCCTCTCCGCCGGCCTCTCCCGCATCACCGCCCGCACGTCGTCGCGCAACGTTCTCACCGCCACCGCCTCGCCCCGGCTCTCAGTCACCGAAAACCTCCGCCAATACGGCGCCGTCTTCAAAGTCACCTCCGAGGTTTCAATCTTCGCCGGATTCAACGAAAACTTTGCGCCCAACTTCACCGCCCAAGGCCAGGTCCTCCCCAGCCAGATCGGCGAACAAAGCGAAATCGGTCTGAAAACCGATCTCCTCGGCGGCCGGCTCGCCATGAGCATCGCCTACTTCGACATCAAACAGGAAAACGTCCCCGTCCTCTCTTTCCCGCAGACCACGCCACCCAGCTTCATTCTCGTCCCCGGCCAGACGTCCGAGGGCTGGGACGCCGACATCACCTGGGAAGCCACCAAGAACATCGATCTCATCGCCACCTACGCGAACCTCCAAGCCCGCGCGCGCTCGCAGGCCCACTCCGCCGCCCCCGTCACCTTCAATCCGGTTAACAACGTCGCCGACGAGATCTGGGGCCTCTGGTTTCGCTACAAGGTCACCGACGGCCCGCTGAAGGGCTTCTCCACCGGCATCGGCCTCAGCCATCTCTCGCGTCGCGCGATCACCGACAACACCAACGCCCGCGTCTACGGCTGGCTCGATCCCTACACCACCACCGACGTCGCCATCACCTACGATCGCGGTCCGTTTCGTTACGGCCTCAACATCGAAAATCTCGGCGCCGTCGCCTACGACGCCGCCGTGCGCAATCAAAGCATCATCATCCCCGGCGCCAGCACCAACGTGAAAGCCTCCATCACCTGGAAATTCTGATCCACGCCTGGCGAGAGGCGTGAGCGTTTCTTGCGCGCGACGCAGAACACCGGGATTTTCTCATTGCGATTCGCCCCGGCCGCGAAGCATCCCATCTCTTTCCGCGCATGCTTCGTCTCCACCTTCCGCCGAATCTCGTCGCCGCTGCCACGCGTGACGCCATTCCGCTCAAAGTCGATCTCGACCTTTCCGCCCCACCCGCACCCGAGCTCTTTCCCGTTCTCGCCGTCCTCCAGCGCCTCTGCGGCACAGGGACGCCCCCACGATTCCTTCAACTCACCCGCGCCCAACTCCGCGACCTCGCCACCGCCGCCGGCCCCCAACCGATTTTCATCGAGAACAACACCGCCACCTCCTTCCGCCACACCGCCCTTCTCGCCGAAAAACCTCCGACTTCCTCGGAATCCCAAGCCCAAAACCCCCGCCTCAAAACGCCCGCGCCTGCGTCGCGCGGGACCCCACTCGTCGTCGACGGCTCCGAACACTTCCTCGCCCTCACGCTCCCTTCCCGCGAACACCCCTCCTACGCCGCCGTCCTCGATCTCATCAAAACCCACGGCTTCATTCTCGAGCCTTCCAACCGCAAGTGGTGGCTCCGCGATCGCCACAAAACCCTCAACTTCCTCGCCGAGCACGGACCGCGTCTCCGCGACGAATTTCGCGCCCAGTTCACGTCCAACTTCGAACGCAACACCGCACGTATCCGTCCCGCCGATATCGTCGCCGAAGCCACCGAAGCCGGCGGCGAGTTCAACGTCACCCTTGCCGTCCGCGCCGGCGCCGCGCCCGACGAAGCCGTCCGCTCCGCCGTCAACTCGCGCAGTCATTACCTGGAAGCCGACGGTCGCGTTTTTCTCCTCGAACCCGCTCGTCTCGCCCAACTCGCCGCCGCACAAAGCGCGCTCGACGGCGCTCCGTCCTCGTCGCTCGCCACCCGGCGCACCCACCGTGTTTCGTCCGCCCGTCTCGCCGACGCTCACGAAATCCTGGAAAACCTCTCCCCCGGTTTTCAACCGCCCGAAACCTGGCGCACCCGCAGCGAAGCCCTCCGCAACCTCTCCCGCCTCGCACCCGCCCCGCTCCCGCCCGCGCTCGAGTCGCAGCTTCGCCCCTACCAGCGCCTCGGTGTCGCCTGGCTCCACCACCTTCACCGCCACGAACTCGGCGGCATCCTCGCCGACGAAATGGGCCTCGGCAAAACCCTCCAAGCCCTCGCCCTCCTCACCTCTCTCAACTCTCAACCCTCAACTCTCCACTCGCCACGGGGCACCAGCCTCGTGGTGTCGCCCGCCTCCCTTCTCGAAAATTGGCGTCGCGAGTCCGCGCGATTCGCGCCGCAGCTCCGCGTCTTCGTCCACCACGGCGACCGTCGCCTTTCCTCCGCCGCGGATTTTTCCGCCCACGACCTCGTCATCACGTCCTACGGCACTCTTTCGCGCGACTGGGAGCTTTTCTCGTCGATCACTTTCACCTGCATCATCGGCGACGAAGCCCAACACATCAAAAATCGCCGCTCCCAAAACGCCGCCGCCCTCCGCTCCCTCCGCACCCGCAGCCGTTTCCTTCTCACCGGCACCCCCGTCGAAAACTCCCTCGACGACCTTCGCTCGCTCTTCGAATTCCTTCTCCCCGGCTACCTCGACCAAGTCCCCGCCGGCACCGCCGCCGCCGACCGCGCGTGGTTCGACGAACGCCTCCGCGCCAAAACCGCCCCTTATATCCTCCGCCGCACCAAGCGCGCCGTCGCACCCGAACTCCCCGCCCGCATCGAACAAATCGTCTGGTGCGAGCTCGCCCCCGCCCAAGCCGCACTTTACCGCGAAACCCAGCAGCGCACCGAGCGCGAACTCTTCGATCTCGAAGCCTCCGGCGCCAGCGAAGCCAAGCTCCGCTTCGCCGCCCTCACCCAACTCCTCCGCCTCCGCCAAATCTGCTGCGACCCCCGCCTCCTTCCCAACTCCCAACTCCCATCTCCCATCTCCGCCTCGAGCGCGAAGCTCGAGGCCTTGAACGAACTCCTCGCCGAAGCCGTCGACGACGGCCATCGCCTCCTCGTCTTTTCCCAGTTCACCTCCCTCCTCGGCCTCCTCCGCGAAGAACTCGCCGCCCAGGATATTCCCCACTGCTACCTCGACGGCTCGCTCCCGCCCCGCGCCCGTCAGGCCGAGGTCGACCGTTTTCAATCCTCCCCCGACATCCCCGTCTTTCTCATCTCGCTCAAAGCCGGCGGCACCGGCCTCAATCTCACCGCCGCCGACACCGTCGTGCATTTCGACCCATGGTGGAATCCCGCCGCCGAAGCCCAGGCCACCGACCGCGCCCACCGCATCGGCCAGACGCGCGTCGTCACCAGCTACAAGCTCATCGCCAGCGGCACCGTCGAAGAAAAAGTCCTCGCCTTGCAGGACGAAAAACGCGCCCTCCTTGCCGACGTCTTCGAAGCCAGCGACGCTGCCGCCGCCAAGCTCTCCCTCGCCGACCTCAAATCCCTCCTCTCGTAGGTTGCGCGCTCGCCGCGCAACTCGCTCCGCGCTCTCCATCCCCCTCACCGAACGATCCCATATCCCCCGCATCGATTCCCCCTCCGCCCCGTCATCTCCTCCATCCCTTCGATCTCCCCTCGCTCCCCAATGCCTCTCCCCGCTCTCTCCCGCCGCGCCTTCGTTAAATCCGCCGCTCTCGCCTCTGCCTCGCTCGCGCTCCCCCAAATCCTGCGCGCCCAGTCCGGCCTCTCCCCGAGCAACCGCCTCAACGTCGCCCTCGTCGGCAACGGCCTCATCTGCAACCAGCACATCGGCGGCCTCCTCGCCCGCGACGACGTTCGCATCCTCGCCGTCTGCGATGTCAACCTCGCCAAGGCCCGCCGCATGGCCGAACGCGCCGAGAAATTCTACGGCGCCGAATCCGCCTCCGGCACCTACCGCGGCGTCGATGTTCACCAGTATCCCGAAGACGTCTTCGCCCGCGCCGATATCGATGTCGTTTTCATCTGCACTCCCGACCACTGGCACGTTCCGCTCTCCCACGCCGCCATTCGCGCCGGCAAGGACGTCTATTGCGAGAAACCGCTGTCCCTCACCGTTCGCGAAGGCCGCACCCTCGTCGACACCGCCCGCTCCCACGGCCGTATCCTCCAAACGGGGACCCAACAACGCTCCGAACGCGCCTTCCGCCGCGCCGCCGAGATCATCCGCAACAATCTCATCGGCGACCTGAAACATATCCGCACCCGCCTCGGCACCTTTCCCCACGCCCCCGTCCTCGGCGAACAACCCATCCCCGCCGACTTCGACTACGACCGCTGGCTCGGCCCCACCCCGTGGCGGCCCTATCACGAAAATCGCGTCCTCGGAAATTACGGCGGCGGCTGGCGCTGCTTCAACGAATACGGCGGCCGCAAAAACGGCGACTGGGGCGCCCACCACTTCGACATCATCCAGTGGGCCCTCGGCATGGATAACTCCGGACCCGTCGAATTCATCCCGAAAGGCTACGACGGCACACCCTACCAAACTCACATCTACGCCAACGGCGTGCGCGTCGAACGCGTCGACGAAGGCCTTCGCGCCATGATCGAGTTCACCGGCACCAAGGGCACCGTCTTCGTCGGCCGCGACGATTTTCTCGAAACCGACCCGCCCGAACTCGCCACCCGGCCGCTCCGCGCGAGCGAGACTCATCTCTACGTCAGCGACAGCCATCACGACGACTTCTTCAACTGCGTCCGCACCCGCCAGCACCCAATCGCCGACGTCGAGGTCGGCCACCGCAGCGCGAGCGTCGGACACCTCTGCAACATCGCCCACACCCTCCAGCGCCCGATCCGCTGGGATCCCGTGCGCGAGGAAATCGTCGGCGACGCCGTCGCCTCCACCCACCTCGACCGCCCCCGCCGCGCGCCCTACAACACGCTTTGACCTCCCCGCTGCCGTCATTCTGAGCGCTCCACCCTGTCATTCTGAGCAAAGCGAAGAATCCACGTCGGCGCTCCACCCTGATCGCTCTCGAATTCCTCCCGCTTACCACCCCTTTATCCTCATGCCCTCGGCCCTCCTCCGCCGCACCGCTTTCGCCCTCACGTCCGCCACGCTCGCGCTCCTCGTCGCGTCCTGCACCACGACGACCGAACCCTCCGCCCGGAGTGCGACCGAACGCACCGCCACCGCCACGCCCATCGCGCCCGAAATCGACGTCGCCATCCCCACCGACCAACCGCCCGTCCCGCTCGAAGCGATTGTCGGCTACACCTACGACGGCGACCAGCAACCCATCGTCACCCTCGAACGCGAGATCGCCGCCGCCGGCACCAATACCGCCAAACTCAACGCGCTCGCCACCCGCCTCCTCAGCTTCTTTCGCGACCCCGCCGCGTCCTTCGCCGCCCGCCAGGCCATCGCCCAACGCCTCTCGCAATTCCCCGCGTCCGCTCTCCTCGAGAACGGCAACGCCGCCCATTTCACCTCGCTCCTGACCGACGAAACCAACTCCCGCCTCGCCCAGCTCGCGCTCGAGCCCGTTCCCGGCGCACAGGTCGACAACCTCTTCGTCACCGCTCTCGCCCAGTCCACCGGCAACACCCGCCTCGCCCTCGTCCAATCCATCGGCAAGCGTCGCATCGAGTCCGCCGTCCCCACTCTAGTCCCGCTTCTTTCCGAGCCTGACGCCGCCCTCGCCGCCGCCGCCGCCACCGCGCTCGCCCAGATTGGCAACGCCCGTGCGCTCGACGTCCTCATCGCCGCCCCGTCTTCGCCCGACACCACCCTCGCCACCATCGAAGCCGCGCGGCAAGTCGGCGGCCGCTCCGCCCTCCGCGCCCTCGCCGAAATCATCAACTCCACCACCGCGCCCGCGCACCTCCGCGCTGCCGCCGCCCGCACGCTGCTCATCGTCGAACCTTCTTCCGCACCGGGCCGCCTCGTTGAAATTCTTTCCGGCAACGACCCCGTTCTCAAAACCGTCGCCCTCGAATCCATCGCCACGCACAGCGCGCGATCGCTCGACACCGACCTCGCCGCCAACCTCTCCAAATTCGACGCCCCCACCCAAGCCGCCGTCATCGCCGGTCTTGCCCGGCGCAATCACCCTCGCGCCGTTCCCGCTCTTGTCACCGCTTCGCAACACGCCGACCCCGCCGTTCGCGCCGCCGCCCTCGCCGCCCTCGGCAGACTCCCCGGCAATGCCGAAACCGCCCAACACCTCGCACAAATCGCCGCCGGCTCGGATTCCGACGACGCCAAACTCGCCCGCGAAGCCCTCGCCCGTCTCGACGGCCCCGGCGTCGACGCCGCCATCATCGCCGGCGCCCGCACCGGCGACCCCAAGCTCCGCGCCGTCTACCTCGAGCAAATCGCTTCGCGCTACATGATCGATTCGCTCCCGCTCCTGCTCGAAACGCGCAACGACTCCGACGCCTCCCTCCGCGCCGCCGCGCTCGACGCCCTCGCCGTCATCGCCCCCGCTTCGACCCAGGCCGCCGTCCTCGATTGGGCCGTCGCCGCCCAGGACCGCACCGAGCAAGCGCGCGCTCTCCGCGCCCTCGCCGAAATCTCCCTGCGCAATCCGGACGCTACCGCCCGCGCCCGCCCCGTCGCGGCCGCGATCGAAAAAGCCGATCCCGCCACCGCCCTCCGCCTCGTGCCGGTCCTCCAACGTCTCGGCGGCAGCGTGGCCGCCGAATCCGCCGCCCGCCTCGCACTCCACGACGACTCCGCCCTCGCCAACGCCGCCGCCAACACGCTCTCACGCTGGACCGATCGCAGCGGCCTCCCCCCTCTCATTTCGGTCGCCGAAAAAGCCCCGTCCGACGCCGCCCGCCTGCGCGCCGTTCAAGCCGCCATTCGCTTCCTCGAACGCTACCGCGAACTTCCCTCGGCCGAGCTCACCGACAGCATCTCGCGCCTCCTCGCCGTCGCCCGCGACGCCGCCGATCGCGAACGCCTCGTCCTCCTCCTTTCCCGCGCCAGCGACAACGCCGCCCTCGCCCTCGCTCGCAAACTCGAGTCCGACTCCGCGCTCGCCGCCGCCGCGGCCGACGCCGCCCTCGCCATCCAGGCCAATCTCGCCGGCAAACCCGTGGTGAAGGCCTCCTCCGGCACCTGGGGCGTCGCCAACATGCTCGACGGAAAACTAGACACCCGCTGGATCACCTCCGTCGAAGCGGACCGCACCCTCGAACTCGATTTCCACCGCTCCCGCCCGCTCCGCCGCATCACGCTCGACCAGGGCGCGCGCGGCGAAAACTACCCCGAGCAGCTCGAAGTTTTCGTGGGTGACGATCCCAACAACTTCGGCCCCGCCCTCGTTTCCGTGTCCGGCACGCCGAACCAGACCGTCATCGATCTCCCCGCCAACACCCGCGGCCGGCACGTGCTGATCAAGAACACCGCCGACCGCACCAACGGCTGGTGGACCATCTGCGAACTCTACATCGACTAACCCGCTGGTGGGTGGAACCCGGCGTCCCGCCGGGTTGATTCATTATTCGCCCGTCGGGAATTGCCCCGCCCTCACGCCAGCGACCACGGCCCCCGCATCGCCCGATCGCGCAGCCGATTCGCCACGACGTCGTCGACGAATTCCTCGCGCCCCGCATCCCACCGCAGCTTCCGATCGAGCAGCATCGCGATGTTGCCGAGATTGCACACGGTGGTTGTGCGATGCCCGATCTCCACGTCCGAAATCGGCGTCTCACGCGTGCGGATACATTGGACGAAGTTGTCGTGATGATTGCTGCTCACCGCGAGCTTCACCACCCCCTCGCCCGCCGCCACCTCGTGCAACAGCTCCGGCGTCGACGCCAGCGTCGTCGTCCGTGAGACATCCAGCCATCCGCGGGACCCGAAGAACCGCACGTTGCCATCGAACTCACCGTCGTAGCGCGTCCGGCAGCTCAGCTCGACGCCGTTCGCATAACGGCACGTGAAATCCACCTTCGTCGCCGTCGTGAACAGCCCGCTCGACGGAAACTCCCCGTGTCCCTCCACCTCCACCGGCCCGCCGCTGTCCGCCCCGAGCGCCCACTGCGCGATATCGATGTAGTGCGCGCCCCAGTTCGTCACCTGCCCCGCCGCAAAATCGAGAATGAACCGGAAGTTGTAGTGACACGCCTGCCGGTTGAACGGCCGCCACGGCGCCGGCCCGAGCCACATGTTCCAGTCCAAACCCTCGGGCACCGGCTCCTCCACCCACGTTGCGCCCGTGAATTTGTTGTTCGCCGGAATCAAAATTTCGATCCGTTCCAGGCCGCCCAGCCCGCCATTCCTCACGAACTGCGCCACCTCGCGAAACCGCTTCGACGACCGCTGCTGCGTGCCCGTCTGCACCACCCGCCCGTGCCGCCGCGCCGCCTCCACCAGCTCCCGCCCTTCGCGAATCGTCAGCGTCAACGGCTTCTCCACATAAACATCCTTCCCGCTTCGGATCGCCTCGATCGACGCCAGCGCATGCCAATGGTCCGGCGTGCACACCCACACCGCATCGAGATCCGGCCGCGCCGCGAGCTCGCGAAAATCCGAAAACCTCCGGCAATCCCGATTCCCGTAAAACGCATTGATCTTCTCCGCCGCCGCATCCCGCCGCACGCGATCGACATCGCACACCGCCGCGATCCGCACGTCGTAAAACCCCAGCAGCGTCTCGATGTGCATCTGCGCGATGCTCCCCGTCCCGATGATCCCCACCGCGATCTGGTCGTTCGCCGCCGCCTGCCCGCGCATCCGCGAAGGCAAAATCAACGGGCCCGCCGCCACCGCCGCCATCTTCAAAAAATCCCTCCGGCTCACGCCGAACCCGTAATCGCAAGCGCCAGCGAGCGGCCCGCCCGCCTTCGTCTCTCCCCCGCCCTTCATCGCCCCACCCCCTTCTCGCTCTCAAAACGCCCGCGCGCCAACCGCTCCACCGCCCGCGCCGCAGCCACTTTCACCTCCGCGCTCTCGTCCGCCGCCCTCGCAATCCCCGGCAAAATCGCCAATGCCTCCCCATCGCCGCGCATCGCGATGCTCCCGATCAAACCCGCCTTCGCCGCCCCGCGCAGCTTCGTCAACGCCGCCCGATACGCCGCGTCCACACTCGCACCCGCGATCCGGTCCAGCGCCAGCCGCGCATGATCCGCCGTCCGCTCGCTCTCCAACAAAACCGCCACCACTGGCACGCACGCCGCCGACCCGATCAAGCCGAGCATCTCGCACACAAACCGCCGCGCCGCCCCCGTCAGCTCCGGATGCCCCAACGCCGCGATCAATTTCTGCTCCATCTCCGCATGCTGCGCCGGCTCCGCACTCGTCACCCGCCGCTCCACCGCCGCCGCATGCGTGCGATCCCCGCCATACGAGAGCCTCACCATCTCCACCCACGGATCCGGCGTCGCCGTGAACCACGCATTGCGCTGCCCCACGTCGTTGAAATCAGGAACTTCGGGTGCGGCGGTCTCGGGGTCCATAAAGCGCGAGGTTCCGCGAAACAAAACACACCGCTCACGATCCGCACGAAAATTCTCGCCGCTCGCACGGTCCAGGCCGCCGTGAAGCCCGGCAAAACGCCCCGCACACCTTTTCTAATTGCCGCCAAATCTCGTTCTCTTCGCTCGACCGGAGTTGCCGCCGTGCAAGGATCGATTTCCGTGCCAAACCCCGCGATCGTCCGAAAACTTCCGCCGAATACCGCCCCACCCGGTGCTTAACCGCTAAACCACCCTCCGGCTCGCCACCGCACTCCATTCTCGCCTCACTCCCATCCTCGCTCTCGACTTTTTACCCATGAACGAAACCTCGCCCACCCTGCGTTGCCGCTGCGAATACACCTACGCCTTCCTCTTGCTCCGCCTGTTCCTCGGGCTGCGCACGTTCTTCGCCGGCGTCGAAAAATGGGAGTCCCGCGGCACCTACTCCTTCGAAAACTACTACAACAACATGGGCCGCATGGCCGAGGGCATCACCGGCGCGTCATTCCTGCCGCTCTGGATGACAAAAACCTACGCCCACTCCCTCGGCTACATCCTCCTCGTCCTCGGCGCCCTGCTCCTCCTCGGCGTCAAAACCCGCCTCACGCTCTTCATCACCGGCCTCGTCTACGTCGGCCTCTCCTTCGGCATGATGGCCGTCCAGGAAGGCGAAGGCATCGCCTGGCTCGCCATCCACGTCATCATGTTCGTCGGCGCCCTCGTCCTCGTCCGCCACGACCGCTTCGCCGTCTGGGCCGACAAATCCGAGTAAGTCCAGCGTCGCTCACCCGATCACCTCCCCGCGCCGCTCACCCGCGCCCTCGTATCATGCCCGACTCTCCTTCTCCCCTCTCGGCCCTCACCCGCCGCAACTTCCTCGTCACGGGCGCCAAACTCGGCGCCGCCGCCCTCGCCGCCCCTTACATCGCCCGCGCCCAGGCGCCGGGCGCCGGCGGCACCCGCACCCTCAACGTCGGCCTCATCGGCTGCGGCGAACAGGGCCGCGTCCTCCTCAACGCCTCCCTCAAGATCCCCGACATCCGCTACCGCGCCGTCTGCGACATCTGGACCTACAACCGCACCTACGGCGAACGCCTCCTGAAAAAATTCGGTCACGACGCCCAGCCGTTCGAGGACTACCGCGAGATGCTCTCCGCCGTCCCCGACCTCGACGCCATCATCGTCGCCACCCCCGACTTCGTCCACGCCGAGCACACCAACGCCGCCCTCAAGGCCGGCAAACACGTCTACTGCGAGAAGCTCATGTCCAACACCGTCGACGGCGCCCGCTCGATGGTCACGACCTCCCGCGAAACCGGCAAACTGCTCCAGATCGGACACCAGCGCCGCAGCAACCCGCGCTATCTCCACGCCCGCGACAAGATCGTCAAGGAAGCCAAACTCCTCGGCCGCATCACCAACGCCTCCGGCCAGTGGAACCGCGCCGTCACCGACGACCTCGGCTACCCCGAGCGCTACGCACTCCCCGAGGCCAAGCTCAACGAATACGGCTACGCCAACATGCACGAGTTCCGCAATTGGCGCTGGTTCAAACGCTACGCCGGCGGCCCCATCTCCGACCTCGGCGCCCACCAGATCGACGTCTTCAACTGGATGCTCGGCGTCAACCCCACCTCGGTGATGGCCGGCGGCGGCGTCGACTACTACACCACGCACGAGTGGTATGACAACGTCAGCGCCATCTACGAATTCCCCACGCCCGCCGGTATGGTCCGCGCCACCTACGGCGTCCTCACCACCACCAGCGCCGGCGGCGGCTACCACGAGTATTTCATGGGCGACGAAGGTGCGCTGAAGATTTCCGAAAACCCGAAATACACGAAACTCTACCGCGAAGCCCGCGCCCCGGAATGGGACATCTGGGCCGAACGCGGCCTCGTCGCCAGCCCGACGTCCGGCGAAGGCGCCCCGCCGCCCGTCAAACCCTGGGAAAAACCCCGCCCGAAACTTGGCGGTCCCTCCCGCGCCGCTACCGTCGACGTCCGCGAAACCGCCGAGCTCTCCGCGTGGGACATTCCCGTCACGCTCGACAAAGCCATCCACCAGCCGCACCTCGAAAACTTCTTCGACGCCATCCGCGACGGCGCGCAGCTCACCTGCCCCGCCGACCAGGCCTTCGCCACCGCCGTCACCGTCCTCGGCGTCAACGAAGCCGTCGCCGCTCGCAAGATGCTCGAGTTCAAACCCGAAGACTTCGTCGCCTAAAAAACTTTCGCTTCATCAACTTGTCATTCTGAGCGAAGCGAAGAATCCATTTGGACGTTCGTTTTCGTTCACAACCCCCAGACTACCATGCGTCTCCTCCTCTCCTCTCTTGCCCTCTGCGCCGCGCTCACCGTGCCCGCCCAGGCCGCCGACGAGGTCCCCCTTAAACTCGAGCTCCCGCGCCCGCTCTTCGTCGGCACCCCGCGCCCGCTCAAGCTCGCCAACCTCGAACAACCCCGCGCCGGCCGCCGCCCCGATCTGATGGTCCCCGCCGGCACCAAGCTCCTCTCGAAAGACAAGGAAGTCACCAGCAGCGACCCGCTCCCCATCATCGGCGAACTCCTCTTCGTCACCGACGGCGACAAAGCCGGCAGCGAAGGCACCTACGTCGAGCTCGGGCCGGGCGTCCAATGGGTCCAAATCGATCTCGAGCAATCCGCCAAGATTCACGCGATCGCCGTCTGGCACTTCCACTCGCAGGCCCGCGCCTACCACGACGTCGTCGCCCAAATCTCCGACGACCCGGAGTTCAAGTCCG
>JAEZAD010000072.1 GCA_023430565.1 Verrucomicrobiota bacterium | reverse complement strand
CCACGTGCTGATTCCGCACGCGCGCCCGCTCGTCCTCGCTCATCTCGCCGATTCCCTCCCCCGCCAGTTGCACGCTTCCCCCGCTCGGCTGATCCAGCCCCGCGCACAATCCCAGCAACGTCGTCTTTCCGCTCCCGCTCGGCCCCACGATCGCCAGGCTCGACCCCGCTTCGACGTCGAAACTCACCTCGTGCAGCACCGTCAACGGCCCCGCCGCCGTCGCATACGTTTTGGTCAGCCGCTGGACTTTCAACATCGTCTGGTCAGTCATTGAAGCCACGACCAAACAGACGAACCGCCAGAAAGAAAGCTCCGTGATATCAAACACATTTCTTCCCCGTAGCTCCCTGCGCCCCCGAGCCGCTCTTCTTTTCTCCTCCCGCGAAACACGCGAATCCTCGCGAAATCAGAAACCCTTTCGCGTCCTTCCGCGTGTTTCGCGGGCAATCCTCCTCCTCTTCCTCCCCCTTCTCACTCCTTTCGTGGTTTCCTCCACCCACGCCTCCACCGCCCAAACCAAAACCATCGTCTGCTTCGGCGACAGCCTCACCGCCGGCTACGGCCTCGACGAACCTCTCGCCGAATCCTACCCCGCCCTTCTCGAGGAAAAACTCGCCGCCGCCAACCTCCCCTACCGCGTCGTCAACGCCGGCCTCAGCGGCGAAACTTCCGCCGGCGGCCTCCGCCGCATCGACTGGATTCTCCGCCAGCGCATCGATGTCTTCCTCCTCGCCCTCGGCGCCAACGACGGCCTCCGCGGTATCGAACCCTCCGTCACCCGCGAAAACCTCGACGCCATCCTCGACCGCGTCCGCGCCAAATACCCCGACGCCCAACTCCTCGTCGCCGGCATGATGATGCCCGCCGCCATGGGCCCCGACTACGCCCGCGATTTCTTCGCCGTCTTCCCCGCCGTCGCAAAAAAACACGACGCTGCCCTCATCCCTTTCCTCCTCGAAAACGTCGGCGGCATCGACCGCCTCAACCAACCCGACCGCATCCACCCCACCGCCGACGGCCAAAAAATCCTCGCCGACAACATCTGGAAAGTTCTCCAGCCACTGTTCAGCCAATAGGGCGGATCCGGCGGAACTGTAGCCGATCAAGTCTGCTCGGTTTCCCAGTAGCGTATATTCGTCATTCTGAGCGAAGCGAAGAATCCACGTGTGCTCCCGCCTGTAGTTGAACTGCTGGAATGGCTCGCAGAGAAAAGCTCCTCATCCCGAGGTCGCGCGCTGCTCCGCCTCGCCTCCGCCCCCTCACGCCCCGCCCGCTTTCAACATCGCCGCATACCGCTCCACCGCCCGCTCCGGCACCACAAATTTCCACCCTGCCGGCGTGCGCCGCATCGTCAGCGTCACGGAATTCGCCGCTCCGTCCTCCCCCGTCAGCCTGACTCTCAGTTCCGCCTCCTCGCCCCGCTGCGTTTCGCTCACCAGCCGCGCGGAGCCGGGCGACACCTCCCGCGCCGTCATCATCGCGAACAATCGCTCCGGCGGCCCATAACCCGCGCTCCCCGGCACCTCCGCTTGCAGCCGAAGTGCCCGTTCGCGGGCCGCCGCGTCGAACTCGAGCAGCCCCGACAACACGTCGATCTCCCCGCCCGCCGCCGCCCACAGCGCCGTCTCGAGCGCGGCGCGCGGCGACGCCACTCCGGCATGCTTCCACTCCGCCGCGCCGCGTTCCCATGTATCCATCGTCTTGGCACGCGCGACGTCCCCGTTTCGCTCCACCTCCGCCCGCCGCCTTTCAATTTCAACCGTGATTCGCCCCAACTCCGCTGTGCGTTCCATCCGCTCCGCTTGCTCAGCCGATGTCTCCTGTTGTTTCCGCATCCGTTCGTTCTCCGCCACGAGCGCCCGCCACTCCCGCCTTTGCTCGCGCGCCAGTTCAAGCTCCGCCCGCGCCTGCTTCACCCGCTGCCGCTGCACGGCGATCCCCGCGCCAATCGCCAGCGCCAGCACTCCCACCCACATCCATCGCCACGTCGCAGTCATGAGCCATCGAGCCACCGCGCATTGCGCGAAGGCTTCAATTCCCCGCCCTCCGCCTCGCTGCCCGCCAACGAAAACAAGATCGGCATCTCGATTCGCGTGTTCACCAACCTCCCGCCTTTCACCCCTGGCTGAAACGTCCACTGCGCCACCGCCTCGATCGCCGCATCCTCGAACCCTTCATGCGTCGATTGGACCGGCGTGACCCGGACCACATTCCCTTCGGCATCGATCGTCACGCCGACCACCACCTTCCCCGGCATCCCCACCGCCCGCATCTCGTCCGGATATTTCGGCGGTATTGTTCGGCTCGGTTTCGGCATCAGGTCGCCATTTCCAATCGCGCGCGACGCCGCCAGCGCCGCGTCCACGCGCATCCTCGCCGCCGCGCGCATCGCCTCCGCCGCGCGCTGGCTCTCGGATTTTCGCTCCTCCTCGCGAAGCGACGCCAGTTCATCTAGCGCCCGCTGCACCAGAACATCCGCGCCCCCGATCTGCTGCGCCGCCGCCGCCGCCGCGGACAACTTTCGATTCTCTTCCCGCGTTTCCGCCCAGCGCGCCTCGTCGAGTCGCAGATCTACCGCTTCCGCTCGTGCCGTCCGCAACGCTCGTTCCTCCATCACGATTCCACCCGCCCCCGCCAGCACCACCGCACCCGCCAGCCCCACCTGAAGTTTCGTCGCACTCATAAAAGCCACCAGCGCGCCACCCGCCGCCAGCGCACCGCCACCCGCCAGCGCCGCGCCGCTCACGCTCGCCGCCAGCCCCGCCGGCGCCGCCACCACCGCCTGCTGCGCCAACACCAGCGCCAGCGCGCCACTCGTCGACGTCACCCCGCGCTTCGCGAGCAGCGCCTCCAATTTCCCCAGCGCCCGCTCCACGCGCATCCGCGCCGCATTCTCGCTCAACCGCAACCGCTCTCCCACCTCCCCAAATCCCCGCCCTTCGAAAAATCGCAACAACACCGCCTCGCGCTCCACCTCTCCCAACTCACTCATCGCCTCATCGATCACCGGCCGCATGCGATCCCATTCCGCCGCGCCCGTGCCGGCATTCGTCTCCGCATTCATATAAGCCGCCTCTTCGCGCCGCCTGCGCCGCCGTTCGCTCCGCACCAGCTTCGCCGCCGCATAGCGCGTGCTCACAAACAACCACCCTGCGAGCACACGTCGCCCCGCCAGCGTTCGCGCCTTCCGCGCCAGATCCGCGAACACCATCTGCGTCACGTCCTGCGCCAGATGCGCATCTCCATTCGTCTGCCGCCGCGCCGCCGAAAACACGAAATCCACGTGCCGGCGCACCAGCTCCGCGAACGCCTCCTGCGCTCGCTCCGCCGCAAACCGCCGCAAAAGTTCCGCATCGTCCATCATTGCACTTCTCCCCTTAGCACCCGCCCGCCCGAAAATCGCACAAATTTCCTCGCGTCCCGTTTTCCTATTTCGCGTCCCGTCACCCCGACGGCGCCCTCGCCCCGGTGCAGGATTGCGTTCTTCGCCCCGGCCTCGGAATGCTTATCTCCAGTCGGTTGCCTCTCCGCCCATGAACATCTCTGCGCTCTTCCTGCCCCGCGCCCGCCTGCTTCCGGCCCGCACCTGGCTTCTCGCCCTCGCGCTGCTCAACGTCGTCCTTCCCGCTCCCGCCGCCGAGTTGATCCCCATCGAAACCTTCGCCGCCAGCCCGCAGCTCTCCCGCGCTCGCCTTTCGCCCGACGGCAGCCACCTCGCCTCGCTCGTCGAATCCAAGGGGAAGACATGGTTGATCGTGATGAATCTCGCCACCCGGAAGATCGTCCGCATCAACCCCGGGGAAACCCGCACCGGGCTCCACAAGGAGGTCTCCGCCTTCCGCTGGATCAGCGACACCCGTATCAGCTTTTTGACCACGGTTTGGGACGGCTCGCGGTGGACCGGCCTGAGCGCCGTCGATTGCGACGGCAAAAACTGGGCCGCCTTCGCCGGCGCCGATGTCGACCCCACCGATCCGACCCCGCTCATCGCCCGACAGATCATCCATTCCTTCGAGGACAAGGATCAGAACGTCCTCATGATCGATCTCGGCTCGAACTCGGGCGAAGACGTCATCTTCCCCGACGTCGTCAAGGTCAGCACCCTCACCGGCGAGTGGCGGAAGATCGTCAAGAACCCCGGCAACGTCACGCACTGGGTCGTCGATCGCTCCGGCGTCGTGCGTCTCGGCATCACCCGCGACGGCCTTCGCTTCGGCGTGATCTATCGCGAGAACGAGCAGGCCAAATGGCGCACGCTGCCCTTCTTCGACCCGTCCCTCGGCAAGGTCACGCCGCTCGGCTTCGACTACGAAGACCAACGTCTCATCGTCGCCGCGACCAACGAACACCATCGCCGCGCCGTCTACTACTACGACCTCTCCGCCGAAAAGCTCGGCGACATCATCGCGGGACACGAGCACTACGACATCATCCCCGACAAAGGCGCCCCCTCGGTCGACGGCATCCCGCTCGCGGGCCCGATCGGTTCCGATCTCGTCGGCACCGTGGTCGGCATCCGCTACTTCACCGAGGGTCCCCGCGTTCACTGGTTCGACCCGGGACTGGATTCCATCCAGAAGGCGATCGACGCCCGCCTGCGCGACACCGTCAACGTCATCGTCAATCGCTCCCGCAACGAGAAACGTTTTCTCATCCTCGCCTTTTCCGATCGCGACCCCGGAGCCTACTACCTCGCCGACCTCAGTTCCGATCGCCCTTCGCTTTCCCGCCTGGGCCACCGCCTGCCGCAAACGCCCGTCGAACGCATGGCAGCCATGCTCCCGATGAAATTCAAGGCACGCGACGGCGAAACGATCCACGGCTACGTGAGCCTTCCGCCCGACCAACCAAAGAAAAACCACCCGCTCGTCGTGCTGCCGCACGGCGGCCCGACCGTGCGCGACATCTGGGGCTACAACCCCATGGTTCAATTCCTCACCAGCCGCGGCTACGCCGTGCTGCAGGTGAACTACCGCGGCTCGCCCGGCTACGGCAGCGAGTTCTACGAGAAAGGAAAACGCGAGATCGGCCGCGGCATCCAAACCGACATCGAAGACGCCACCCGCTGGGCCATCGCCCAGGGCATCGCCGATCCTTCGCGCGTCGCGATCGTCGGCGGAAGTTACGGCGGCTATTCCGCACTCTACGCACTCGCGCACACCCCCGACCTCTATCGCTGCGGCATCTCCATCGCCGGCGTCACCGACTGGACCGACATCGTCCGCGAACGCAAAGGAGAGGAATATCGCTACGCCTTCCTCCACTTCCAGGAGTGGATCGGCGACCCCAAAACCGATGCGGCCTTCCTCTCCTCGATCTCACCGGTCACCTTCGCCGATCGCATCGAGGCCCCCGTCTTCATCGTCCAAGGCAAGGACGACCGCGTCGTGCCGCCGAAGCAGGCGCGTAAAATCGTTTCCGCACTCGGCAAGGCCGGCAAAAAACCGCAGGTGCTCTACTTCTCGAACGAGGGTCACAGCATCAAAGAACCGAAAAACCGCGCCAAACTGTTCGCCGACATCGAAGCGTTCCTCGCCCTGCATCTCGCCCCCTTGCCCACCCCGCCCGCGGATTCCTGATCGCGCCCGGCGCCCTCCGGCCGCTCCTTCTCCTCGCGCGCTCACCCGTCGTCTGCTCCTATCGGCGCGCCCGCATGCCTTTCCACCCCCGACTGCTCGTCTTGTTCGTCTGCGCGTTCGGCTGCCTCGCCGCCTCGCTGCACGCCGCCGCCAACGCGCTGTCCTTCCGCACCGAAACCTCCGCCACCTGGATCGACAACATCAGCCGCACCTCGAATCCGCCCGACCAGCGCGAAGCCGCCCGCTTCTCCGCCACCGCCGCCGCCACCACGTTTCGCAGTTGGAAATCCCGCTTCGTCACCTCCGCCGACTTCGCCGCCACCCTCGAACACGTCCCCGCTTACGACCGCGCCGACACCCTCACCCTCGGCCCGCAACTCGGCCTCCGCCGCCGCATCGGTCTCGGCGCCTTCGCCCCCACATTCGATCTCACTCTCGCCGCCCAACACCGCCACGCCCGCCTCACCGCCGCTCGCGGCTGGACCCAATCGCTCGGCCTTCGTTTTTCAAAACGCCTCACCTCCGCCTTCCGCGCCTCGCTCCACGCCGACTGGTCGCGCCACGCCGCCCGTCACGCCGCCTTCGACGTCTCCCACCGCCAGCTTTCCGCCCAGCTCACCTGGGACGTCAACCCCCGCTGGCAACTCACCGCCGGCGCCGCCCGCTTCGCCGGCTATTTCACCGCCAACGCCGCCGGTCCCACCTGGGCCCGCGCCCTCGCCGGTGATTTTGGCCCCTCCGTCCTCGACTACTATCGCAGCGTCCCCCGCCTCGCCACGCACCTCTACGGACCCAGCTGGGTTTCGTATCGGGTTTCCGGTGACGCGAATCTTTTCTGGCTCGAGCTTTCCCCCGCCCTCGGCCGCAACACCTCGCTCCCGTTCCGCTTCGAGCGCATCGACGCCACCAACCGCATCGGCGTCAACTACCGCCAGGACCTCGTCTCCCTCTCCCTCCTCCATCGCTTCTAGTCCACGCCCGCCTTTTCCGCTTTCGTTGATCTCCCGTGTTTCCTCATCCCCATCCGTGTGAATCCGCGCCCATCCGTGGTTAAATCCCTCTCCATCCTCCTCGCTTTGATCGTGGCCGCAGCGCCTCTCGCTCGCGCCGATATCCGCGTCGAAGTCACCGATCCCAAACACCAACCCGTCGCCGACGCCGTCGCCTCCCTCACCCCGCTCGACGCCACCACGCCGCCCGCGCTCACGCCTCCTGCCAATCCCGTCGTCATCTCTCAAATCGACGAAGAATTCTCGCCTTACGTCACCGCGATCGTCGCCGGCACCCGCGTGAGCTTCCCGAATCGCGACGCCATCCAGCACCACGTCTACTCCCTCTCGAAAACCAAATCCTTCGAGCTTCCGCTCTACAAAGGCGAAACCCACGATCCGCTCCTCTTCGACCAGCCAGGTGTCGTCACCCTTGGCTGCAACATCCACGACTGGATGTCCGCCCACATCGTCGTCCTCGCCACGCCCCACTTCGCCAAAACCGCCGCCGACGGTCTCGCCCCTCTCGCCGCCGTCCCCGCCGGCCGCTACCGCCTCGAAGTCTGGCACCCGCGTATCCCAAAAACCGTGACACGCGACGTCGTCATCGACCCCTCCGACCCCTCCACCCAAACCATCACCGTCACCCTCCGCCCCGACCGACGCATCCGCCGCGCCCCCGACTCCGGTCCCGTCGGCTACAGATAGAAGAACCGAACGATAGTATCTCAAAGCCCGCCCGCCCTCTGCGGCCTTTGCGTGCTTTGCGGTTCAACCAATCCCCTTTTCGACTGCCGTGATCCGCCTCCGCAGCTTCGGCACCAAACTCCTCCTGCTCGTCGTCCTCGTCGTCGCCGCTGCCCAGTTCGCCACCTACTTCGTCGTCTCCCGCACGAATCGCCTTCACGCCCGTCAACTCATCGCCGACGACCTCGCCAGCGCCGCCAGCGTCTTCCAACGCGTCATTGCCGATCGCAACGACATCCTCGCCACCGGCGCCACCTCCGCCGCCGGCGACTACGCCTACAAGCCGCTTTTCGCCAACCCCGACACCGACGCCGCCACTCTCGCTTCCGCTCTGGAAAGCGTCCGCCTCCGCATCGGCGCCGACGTCGTCACGCTCCTCACCCTCGACGGCCTTACCGTCGCCTGCACCGCCAACGCCGCCCCCGGCACCGATCACTTCCGCTCCCTCGCGGAACAAGCCGACCTCGATCCTTCGCCCACGCCCCGCGCCACCGGCTACGGCTACCTCGATCGCGAACTCTTCTCCTTCGTCACCATCCCCGTCCGTGCCCCCGATATCGTCGCCTGGCTCGTCGTCGGCTTCCGCATCGAAGACTCGGTCGCGCGTCGCCTGAAGGAACTCACCCGCGTCGACGTCACCTTCGCCGATCACGAAAATCGCATCCTCGCCACCACGCTCCCATCCGACCTCGCCGCTGCGCTCTCCTCCGAACTCCCCGCCCTCCGCGAACGCCACGACATCGTCACCCTCCCGCTCGCCGGCGAACCGTCGCTCATCGCCACGCGCCTTCTCGCCGCCGGCGACCATCGTCGCGCCACGCTCGCGCTCCAGTTTTCCCTCGAGGAAAAACTCCGCCCCGCCCACGCCACCGAGCGCCTTCTCCTCGCCGTCGCCTGCGCCAGCCTCGCCGTCGCCGCGCTCCTCGGCCTCGCCTTCGCCCGCCGCCTCAGCCGCCCCGTCGAAGCCCTCGCCGCGCACACCCGCGTCATCGCCCGCGGCGACTACGCCACCCGCATCGAACTCCGCCGCGCCGACGAACTCGGCCGCCTCGCCTCCGCCTTCAACGCCATGTCCGCCGGCCTCGCCGAACGCGACCGCGTCCGCGATCTCCTCGATAAAAACGTCTCCCCCGAAGTCGCCGCCCAACTCCTCCGCGACGGCGCCGCGCTCGGCGGCGAAGAACGCGAGGTCACCATCCTCTTCGCCGATCTTCGCAACTTCACCCCCCTCGCCGAAAGACTCCCACCCCGCGAACTCCTCACGCTCCTCAACCGTTACCTCGACCGCATGTCCGCCGAAATCGAGCGCCACGGCGGCGTCATCGATAAATTCATCGGCGACGCGATCATGGCCCTCTTCGGCGCCCCCGTCGCCCAGCCCGACGCCGCCCGCCGCGCCCTCCTCGCCGCCGTCGCGATGGAGCGCGCCCTCGCCGACCTCAACCGCGACCTCGCCACCGAATCCAACTCTCAACTCTCAACCCTCCACTCTCAACTCACCTTCGGCATCGGCCTCAATACCGCCCGCGTCGTCGCCGGCAACATCGGCTCCCACCGCCGCCTCAACTACTCCGTTATCGGCGACGGCGTGAACATCGCCGCCCGCCTCCAATCCCTCACGCGCAACCCCGACTACCACACCAACATCCTCGCCACCGCCGCGACGATCGCCTCCGCCGGTGCTGTCCCGTCCGCCGGCGACCATCCCGGGCTCCCCGTCATCCGCCCCCTCGGCCCCGTCCTCGTCAAAGGCCGCACCGCCCCGATTGAAATCTTCGCCCTGTCGTCCGAGCCGCCCTCCCCGCCCGCGTAGGCGCCCGCCTCCATGCGCTTTCCCTTTTCGTTACCACCTCAAAAACGGCGTCGCCGAGACTGCGGAACTTGGCGATGTGCGGCGAAATGACCTCTGGGAGCCCCCGTGCGAACTCCAAATTCTGCCGAAAACTCCGGCCAAGGGGGTAATTCTTTTTCAGTTTTCCCTCTGAAAATGCTGGTGCCCGGAGAGGGTCTCGAACCCACACGCCTTTAGAGGGCGACGGATTTTGAGTCCGTTGCGTCTGCCAATTCCGCCATCCGGGCGACGACGAGAGCGGTGAACGTAGGCGGGGGAGGACGGTTGTAAACTTGAATTTCGCAGGGGCGCGATCACCCGCCCAGCCGCGGACCGCCCCAGCCGCACGCCCCGCCACCGCCGTGCGTCACGCGCGAGAGCCGGATTGCCGGACCCAGGAACGATCGACACTCAACACCGGCAGCTTCGCCCGCGCCAGCGCACGTCGCAACGTCGCTCCATGTGCACGGTCCCTGGTTTCAACGGTGCAGATCACGCGCACCGCACTGACGTCCGGCCCGCTGAAGGCCCGGTCATGCGTGATGTCCTTGATGCTCGCACCGGCCTCCGCGATCACGCGACTCAGCGCCGCAAGCCCGCCCGGTCGATCGCTGATCGAAACTACAAAACGGCAGAGCCTCCCGTCCGCCACCAATCCGTATTCGATCACCCGACTCAGTTTCGCCGGATCGATATTTCCACCGCACGTCGCCAGCACCACTTTCTTGCCCCGTAACTCCGGCAGCAGACCTGCCATCAACGCCGCGAGCGGGGCTGCCCCCGCCCCTTCGACCACGGCCTTCTCCAATTCCGCCATCCGCAGAATTGCGAGCGCGATCCAATCCTCCGTCACCGTCACCACGCGATCGACCCGCCGTCGCGCGAGCGCAAAGGCGTTCGCGCCGACTTCCAGCACCGCCAGGCCGTCCGCCAACGTAGGCCTGCGACCAATCGCCACCGGACGGCCCGCCTTCAACGCCGCCGTGAAGCTCGCGGTCTCGCCAGATTCCACGCCCACGATCTTCACGCTCGGCTTAAGCGCTTTCACGGCCACCGCGAGCCCCGCGATCAATCCGCCACCGCCGATCGGCGCCACGATCGCGTCGACGTCCGGCACCTGCTTGAGAATCTCCAGCGCCATCGTGCCCTGGCCCGCGATGATGGCCGGATCGTCAAAGCCGTTGATGTAACTCAGCCCCTCCTCCGCCGCGAGCGCATTTGCCCGCGCCCGCGCCTCCGAAAAATCCTGTCCGTCCAACACCACCCGCGCGCCCAGTCGCTCGCACGTCGCCAGTTTGATCAACGGCGCATGCACCGGCATCACGACGGTCACCGGCACACGCAACAGCTTGCCATGATAAGCGAGGCCAAGCGCGTGATTGCCGGCCGATGCGGTGATGACACCACGACGACGCTGCGCCGGCGCGAGCAACTCCAGCGCGTTGCGCGCACCACGCTCCTTGAACGACCCCGTGCGCTGCAGGTTGTCGAGCTTGCAGCAGATTCGCGCACCGGTGATTTCAGCGAGCGGGATGGATTCAGGACAGGGCGAGCACAGCACGTGACCGGAGATTCGACGGGCTGCCGCCGAGATGTCCGCGAGGGAAACGGAAGCTTTCATGGTCAACCAGTGCCACCGCGCATGCTTCGCTGCTCACCGTCCAGCGGCGACCTGTTCGAACAGCCAGTCTTTCACGCGCGCCTCCACTTCGGAAAACACGGCGTGCCCCCTCTCTGGCGCTGGCGCGACGACGAGCCGCTTCGGGCCGGGGTTCGTATTGTAAGTGGAAAACACCGAGGTCGGCGGACGATTCTCGTCGTTGTAGCCGAGAGCGACCAGCATGGGCGCCTGCACGCGACGCGCAAGATTGACCGTATCGTAGTAGCGCCCGTCACCGCGACGCCCACGAGTGGGCCTTCGCTATAACTCCCTCTTTCCGCCGCGCTCCGGTTCGACCGCAAAGGACGCAAAGACGAGAGCTCAACCCAGGCGGCAGGACGAACCGTCTCCAGTCAACCGCGCGTCAACCTGTCAGCGTTTCAGCGTTTTAGCTTTTCCGCCTGTCAGCTCAATACGCCGTCTTTGGCGGAAACAGCACCTGCCAGGTCGTCTTGACCATAATTGCTAAGTCCATCCAGATGGACCAGTTAGCGATGTAGTAAATATCGTTCGCGACCCGCTGCCTCAGCAACTCCGGATCCGAAATTTCCCCGCGAAACCCGCGCGTCTGCGCCAGCCCCGTGATTCCCGGCTTCGCGAAATGCCGCGTCCGGTAGCTGTTGAAATGCCGCGCGAATTCCGCGTCGTGCACCGGCATGTGCGGCCGCGGGCCGACGATGCTCATGTCGCCCTTGAGCACGTTCAGGAACTGCGGAAACTCGTCCAGACTCGACTTCCGCAGGAATTGCCCGAACGGGAAAATCCGCCGGTCCCCACGACTCGCCTGCACTTCCGGCCGTGCGTTGTCCGCATACATCGAGCGAAATTTATAGATGCCGAAAGGCTTTCCTCTCTGTCCCCCGCGCAACTGCACGAAAAACAAGGGTCCGGGCGCCTGTCGCCGCTGCACCAGCCACACCCACGCGCAGAGCGGCGGCAGCAGCAGCAGCACGATCGGCAGCGAGAGCGCCACATCGAACACCCGCTTCAAAACCCGGTTTACCGGATCTTCCAGCGGCTCTTCCTGCAACGAGAAGAACGCAAAGCCTTCGTCCACGACCGGCGTCAGCGGGTGATGCACCTCCTCGCCCAAATCCGAATGAATCAGCAGCCGACATCCCACCTCCTGGCAAATCTCCACGATGTAGCGCAGCTCCCCGCGCGACGGCGGAATATCCAACACGATGACCTGCGCCACCCCTTCCGTTTCGATCACCTGCCGGATGTCCTCCAGCGCGCCCAGCATCGGCACCGAGTTCGGCGACACCTTCTCGTCCCCGTCAGCCGTGATGAAGCCCACCGAACGCAGCCCGAGCGACTCTTTCGCGGCGAGCCAGTCCTTCAACCGCTCCCCCCGCGCCGCCGAGCCGACGAACAGCGTCGGCAGTTTGTGCCGCTTCCGAAACGCCATCCGCGCCAGCATCCGCGGCAACCCCTGGTTCACAAACAGCAGCACCGTCCAGCCCGCGATCAGATAGCTGCCCACGAAGAGCCGGCTGATGCCCTTGTCTTTCAACGCAAACAGCAGCGCGAACAGGAACAGCGCGATGCAGATCACCTGCCGGGTCGCGATCCGCGCCGCATCCATCCAGTTCAGCCGGTTGATGCGATCGCCAAAAATCGCGAGATAACGCGCGCTCACCACCATGCCCGCGATCACGCTCAACACATAAGCGAAGACGGGAAGATCGGCACTAAGCCGCAAGAACGCCGTGGAATCGGCATTCATGGCCAGCGTGGCCAGGGCGACGAACAGCATCGCCGCGACCGCAGTGGTCACGAACACGTGCAAGTTCAACAACCCGCGCAAGCGGTTGGAAATCATCGAAGCTGGAAATTGGAAAGTGGACCTACCTGAACCTAACCCTGTCGAAGCACCCCATGGGTAGTAAGGTGGTTTCCTCAGTTCAAGCATTCACTCGAAATTTACAGGGCGTCTTTTGCCAGCCACGCACTTGGGATAAAAAAGGCTTCTGACGCCCCCTCCCGGGGCGCGCTTCCCACCGTTTTCTCCAAAGCGGTGCCCCATCGCATCCCGTCCCGCCTCTTGCGCGCGACCCGCTCAACGGCGTCGCCCCCTCACCCCCGCCGTCGCACCGACCCCTCCCTTCCGACCCTACTCCGGCAACCGCTCGCGAAACCGCCACAAGACCGGCACCAGTTTCAACGCGTCGATATACCGCGGCAGGTAACGCTTCGGGCTCGATAGAATCCTCAACAGCCACCCGAGCCGCGCGCCGTCGGCCCACGGCGGAATCGCGGTCTGCGCACCGGAAAGAAAAGCGATCGCCGCACCAAGGCACAAAATAGCCGGCCGGCAGGCCAGACGCCGCCGCAGCCCATTTCCCAGCCTTTCCTGCACCCCGCCGCCGATCGCCAGCATCACGATGCGCGGACGCCGGGCCTCGATCCGCTCCGCAAGCTCCCCGTCGTCGATTTCACCCGCTCCGTATCGCGGAGCCAAATACACGTCGTCCTCCGTCACCTGGAATCCGTTCGCGATCAGCCACGCGCGATTCTTCATATCGTCGTCGATCGAAGGCATCACCCAGAAAATCGCCCCCGGCTTTTTCAACTCCGGCCGCTCGAGGACCGCGCGGATGAATTTCAGCCCCGAGTGACGCGGAATCCGCTGCCCCGTGAAAAGCCGCCAGAGCATCACCATGAATCCGGAATCCGTGAGCACCAGGTCCGCCGTCGAGACCGCCTCGCGATATGCCGCGGATTTCACGTGATCCACCGCCAGCCCGGGACCCGCCGGCGCCACGACCAGCCCCCCCTCCATGGCCCGGGTCACCGCCTGCCCGATCGTCCCCGTAAAAAACGGAATCCCGAGAATCTGCGTCGTCGTTGCGTCCGCCTCCGTGGCGGAAAGTGTGAGCTTTTCGTCGTTCATTTTGAAATCCCTCTCCCGCCGCCCCTTCCCCTTCGCTCGTCGGGTTTAAGTCGTTCCGCGTTTTGCCGAGCCACCCGATTTATTTCGCCCACGGAATACACGGAATACACCGAATCGATTTTCTTCCGTGTAATCCGTGGGTTCCGTGGGCACCCCGTCGCGCATTCCGGCAGGTCTTCTGTTTCAGCATTTCTGCGTTTCAGCGTGTCAGCTTTTTAGGAGCTTTTCTTCCGTGTAATCCGTGGGTTCCGTGGGCCCCCTTTGCTTTACTCCGCGACTCCACCTGACCTCCCACGGCTTTCTTTCGCCGTCTGCCTTCTCCGGGCTCTATGCTTTAAGCGCTAAGCTCTCAGCCTCGGCATTTCAGCTTTCAGCGTTTCAGCGTTTTTCGCTTCGCGCCGCAGCGCCTAAACCCGACTCGGCATCACCAACCGACATTGAAACAACACCCGCGCCACCAGCGGCAGCGCCATCAACCACGCTCCCAACGCCGCACCGGCTCGCACCGGCGGATAGATCGCCATCGCCGCCAGCACGACTGCGCCCGCCAGGAAAAACGCACTCCACGTGCGCATCCACAGCACCGCCGCGCCTCCGCCCACCACCGCACCGATCACAAACGGCCACGGCAGAATCACGAACAGCAGCCCGGCGCAAAACCCCATCGGCGCCCACGCCGTCAGCGGTTCGCGTTTCGTCCAGAGCTGCAGCACGACCCCGCACGCGAGCGCGATCCCGAACGCCGGCGGCCAAACCGTTTCGGCATTCGACGCCAGCACGCGTTGAAACAACCACGCCGCCCCAAACGCCCGCACCGGCTCCAGCAGCCACAGCACCTGCCAGCGCCACGGCCGCAGCCCGACTTCCTTCCGCTGCGCCAGCACCTGCTCATACGACCGCGCCTGCACTCCCGCCGGCAGCAGCGCATCGATCGGATAAAACAGCAGCAACAACGCCGGAATCCCGGCCGCCCAGTGCAGCATCAATGCGAATGACAAATTCAAGTGATCAGCTCTCAGCTTTCAGCGGTTCAGCTTTTTGCCCAGCCACCCGATCCATTTACCCACGGAACACACGAAACACACGGAATCGAATTTCTTCCGTGTGAACCATTTTCACTCTTGGCGCACCTTCGCGTGTTTCGCGGGCGACTCTTTTCCAGGGCCGCACCTTCCGATGCGGCTATCTCCGC
>JAEZAD010000068.1 GCA_023430565.1 Verrucomicrobiota bacterium | reverse complement strand
TCCGACCAAGACCGCCACGGCCGAGACTTCCCCCACCACCACGCCCGCTCCGCAGGCTTGATCCTTTTAACAACTGAAACCTACGGAGGCCTGCCATGATTCAACTGCGCTCCATTCTCGACGTCGCTGACAACACCGGCGCCCGCAAAGCCGCGATGATCTCCCGCAAGGGCCAGAACACCGACACGGCCGCGGTCGGCGACATCATCACCGTCCACATCAAGCAAAGCTCCACCGAAGCCAGCGTGAAGAAGGGCGAGGTCCACAAGGCCGTCGTCGTTCGCACCAAGGCGCCTGTCCGTCGCGCCGACGGCAGTTACCTGCGCTTCGACAGCAATGCCATCGTCATCATCGACGCCACCAACAACCCGCGCGGCACCCGTATCTTCGGGCCTGTCGCCCGCGAACTGCGCGCGAAGAACTTCATGAAGATCATCTCGCTCGCGCCGGAGGTCCTCTAACATGGCTCAGAAATTTCACGTCAAACGCGGCGACCAGGTCGTCGTCATCGCCGGCTCCCAAAAGGGCAAGTCCGGCAAAATCCTCGAGATCTTGCCCGCCAAGCAGCGTGCCCGCGTCGAAGGCCTCGCCATGATGAAGCGGCACATGAAGAAGTCGCAGGAGCATCCGCAAGGCACTATCGCCGAGCGCGAAGGCTCGATCCACATCAGCAACCTCATGCTCCAGTCGACGTTCGATTCGAGCAAACGGAAGAAGGACGCGCCCGCCGCCTGATCGCTGCGAAACAGCGCTTGCCATGCCGGCTCCACGCCTGCGTTACTGAGCGCTTTTCCACTCTGAAATCACACTCAATCGCCTCGCGGTCGGTAATCGCGGGCCCATCCAAATGAGCTACGTCCCCTCCCTTAAGAAAATTTACACCGAGCAGGTCGCTCCCGAGCTCGTGAAGAGCCGCGGCTACAAGAACAAGCACCAGATCCCGACCCTGCAAAAGATCGTGCTGAACACCGGCATCGATGCCGACGCCGACAAGAACCAGATCGCCGACATCGCGCGCGACATGGGCCTCATCGCCGGCCAGAAGCCGATCCTCAACAAATCCCGCAAGGCGATCGCGAACTTCAAATTGAAGCCCAACCAGATCGTGGGCTGCAGCGTCACCCTTCGCGGCCCTTCGATGTGGGAGTTCCTCCAACGCTTCATCGCCGTCGCCCTCCCGACTATCCGCGACTTCCGCGGCGTCGGCTCCAAGCTCGACGGCCAGGGCAACTACAACCTCGGCATCACCGACCACACCATCTTCCCGGAAATCACCGTGGAAAACGTGAAGAAGCACATGGGCCTCGACATCACCTTCGTCACCAGCGCGAAGTCCGACGACGAAGGCCGCGAGCTCCTCCGCCTCCTCGGCATGCCCTTCCGTCGTATCGAAGGCGCCGCGCCGAAAGCCGCCTAAACTTTTTTCAGACCATGCCCAAGACCTCTGCCATCGAGCGCAACGAAAAGCGCAAGCGCCTCGTCGCCAAGTTCAGCGCCAAGCGCGCCGAGCTGAAGGCGACTCTCCTGAATCCTGCCACCACCGACGACGAGTTCTTTGCCGCTCAAAAGAAGCTGCAGAAGCTCCCGAAGAACTCCTCCCCGGTCCGCGTCCGCAACCGCTGCTCCCTCAGCGGCCGCCCGCGCGCCTACATCGGCAAATTCGGCGTCTCCCGCATCCAGTTCCGCGAGCTCGCGCTCGCCGGCAAGATCCCGGGCGTCACGAAATCCTCCTGGTAAACCCTTTGGCCCACGGGGGTCGGATATGACCCGCGCGGCCGTAATCAAGCATCCATCCCATGACCGATCCGATCAGTGATTTCCTGACGCGCCTTCGCAACGCGTCGAAGGCCCAAAAAGCCGAAACGAGCTCGCCGCATTCCAAATTGCGCGAAGCCATCGCCAGCATCCTCAAAGCCGAGGGCTACATCGCCGACTACAAGAACGGCACCGATGAAGCCGGCCACAAGACGCTCGTCGTCGCGTTGAAATACGTCGACGGCGCGCCTGCCATCACCGGCCTCACGCGCGTCTCCACGCCCGGCCGCCGCCTCTACTACGGCTACACCGAAATTCCGCGCGTCCTGAACGGCCTCGGCATCAGCATCATCTCGACCTCGAAAGGCCTGATGAAGGACGCCGATTGCCGCCGCAACAAGGCCGGTGGCGAACTGATCTGCAACGTCTGGTAACCCGCCACGAACATGAGCCGCATCGGCAAACAACCCGTTCCCATCCCCGACAAGGTGAAGATTTCCGTCAGCAAGGACGGCACCGTTCTCGTCGAGGGCCCCAAGGGCAAGGTCCAGAAAACCTTCGCTCCCGTCGTCAAAGTCACCGTCGCCGACAAGCAGGTCACGTTCGCGCCCGCCGAGGAGACTCGCTTCGCGAATGCCATGTATGGCACCGCCCGTTCGATCGTCGCCGGCATGGTCAAAGGCGTCACCGAAGGCTACGTGAAGGAACTCGAAATTCAGGGCGTCGGCTTCAAGGCCAACCTGAAAGGCAAGCAGCTCGACCTCGCGCTCGGCTACTCGCACCCGATCCTGATGGACATTCCCGAGGGCATCAAAGTCACCGTCACCGACCAGACCAAGCTCAAGGTCGAAGGCGCGGACAAGCAGCTCGTCGGCGCCGTCACCGCGGAAATCCGCGGCTACTACCCGCCGGAACCCTACAAGGGCAAAGGCGTGCGCATCGTCGGCGAGCGCGTCCGCCGCAAAGAAGGCAAGACCGTCGCCTAACGTTCAACCTCAGCCAATTTTTCGCTCCGATGAGCAATACCATTCGCAAAGCCGACCTCCTGCAGAAACGCCGCTGGAGAATCCGCAAGAAAGTCCAGGGCACCGCCGCCCGCCCGCGCCTCGCCGTTCGTTTCACGACGAAGCACATCTACGCGCAAGCGATCGACGACGACAAGGGTGCCACCCTCGTTTTTCTCGGCACGCTCGACGGCGAACTGCGCAAGCAGAAACTCGCCGCCAATCTCGCCGGCGCGAAAGCCCTCGGCGTCGCGTTCGCCGCCAAGGCCAAGGCCGCCGGCATCAGCTCGGTCGTGTTCGACCGCAGCGGCGCCCGCTTCCACGGCAAGGTCAAACAATTCGCCGACGCCGCGCGCGAAGGTGGTCTCCAATTCTAAATACCGCATGAGCACCGAACCCACTTCCGCGCCCGCTCCCGAAGCCGCCGCTCCCGAGACAGCCGCACCCGCCGCCGCTCCTTCCGCCCCCACGCGTCAACCGCGTCAATTCAACCGCGGCCCCAATCGTGGCGGCCCGAACCGCGGCGGTCCCGGCGGCCAGCGCCGCGACAACCGCGACCGCCCGCAGGAGGGCGACGGCCCGCAGATGATCGAGAAGGTCGTCTTCATCAACCGCTGCGCCAAGGTCGTCAAAGGCGGTCGCCGGTTCAGCTTCGCCGCGCTCGCCGTCGTCGGCGACGGCAAGGGCAAGCTCGGCATCGGCTACGGCAAGGCCAACGAAGTGCCCGACGCGATCAAGAAGGGCACCGCCAACGCCCACAAGCACATGGTCAGCGTGAAGCTCAAGGGCGACACGATCCCGCACGATGTGCTCGGCATCGCCGACGGCGGCAAGGTCCTTCTGAAACCCGCCTCGCCCGGCACCGGCCTGATCGCCGGCGGCGGTGTCCGTGCGGTGCTCGAGGCCGCCGGCGTCAAGAACGTGCTCACGAAGTCGATGGGGTCCAACAACCACCTCGCCGTCGTCCACGCCACGCTCAACGGCCTGCTGCAACTCCGCCTGCAAGACGACATCTCGTCGCTTCGCACCAAGGCGAACAACGCCTGAATCCCTTAAGTTGATACCATCCGAGTCCTGCTCCATCCAGATGGCGGAGTAGGGCGCCCCCACCGAGGAACCCTCATGAAACTACACGAACTCAAGAACGTTAAAGGCGCGGTCCACCGCAAGAAGCGTGTTGGCTGCGGCGAAGGCGGAGGCCATGGCAAGACCTCCGGCCGCGGCGGCAAGGGCCAGACGGCCCGCTCCGGCGGCAGCATCCGCCCGGGCTTCGAAGGCGGCCAGATGCCCCTTTACCGCAAGCTCCCCCACCGCGGCTTCAACCAATACAATTTTCGCACCGAGCTGCCCGTGGTGAACATCAGCGATCTCGCCGCCCTCGACGCGAGCATCAACGAAGTCACCGCCGATGTCCTCGTCGCCAACGGGCTCATCCGCAAGGACGAGAAAGCCGTGAAGATTCTTGGCGACGGCGAAATCAACCGTGCGCTGAAAGTCACCGCGACGAAGTTCTCCGAATCCGCCAAGGCCAAGATCGAGAAGGCTGGCGGCCAGGCGATCGTCGCCTGATCCGGATTTCCATTTGCCACCGGCCCGGTGGCAGTTGGAAATGTCCGCTCCCCGTCCCGCGTTAGCTGGCATCGCGATTCTCGAACCCAATGTTTTCTGCCTTCACGAATTCCTTGAAGATCCCGGAGCTCCGCTCGCGGATCTTCTACACGCTCGCGCTGCTGTTCGTCGCGCGCGTGGGCGCCAACATCCCGCTCCCCGGCATCGATCCCGGTCCGCTCCAACACTTCTTCGCCGATCAAACGGCACAGGGTGAAGGCACGCTGGTCGGACTCTACAACATGTTCACGGGCGGCGCGCTCACGAAGGGCGCCATCTGCGCGCTCGGCATCATGCCCTACATCAGCGCGTCCATCATCTTCCAGTTGATGACCGCCGTGGTGCCGGCGCTCAGCCGCCTCCAGCAGGAAGGCGACGTCGGTCGGCAGAAGCTCACGCAATACACGCGCTATGCGACCGTGCTGATTTGCTTGGTTCAGGGCACACTGCTCATTCTGGCACTCGAGAATCCCGGCCGACTTTTCCCGGGCTACGACGTCAACACCTACGGAAGTATAGTCATCGTCAGCAAAGTCAGCTTCCTGATCACCTCGGTGGTCTTCATGACCGCCGGCACCATGTTGCTGATGTGGCTCGGCGAGCAGATCACGCAACGCGGCATCGGCAACGGCGTCTCGCTCCTCATCACCGTCGGCATTCTTGCCGACATCCCGGGCGCCGCGGCGCAGACCTACCAGCTCTTCTTCCGCCCGGTCGGCACCGGCCCGAATCTCGGCGTGCCGCAGGCGGTAATCATGATCGCGCTGTTCCTGGTCGTCGTCATGGGCATCATCATGGTCGTTCAGGGCCAGCGGAAAATTCCGGTCCAATACGCGAAGCGCGTCGTCGGCAACAAGGTCATGGGCGGCCAGAGCTCGTTCCTCCCGCTCAAGGTCAACTACTCCGGCGTCATGCCCGTCATCTTCGCGAGCGCGATCCTGCTCTTTCCGCAGCAGATCTTCTCCCAGCTCGGCGCGGCGTTTAACATCAAGTTCCTTGTCGACTTCTCCGAGCAGCTCGTGAGCGGCAACTGGGTCTACTACGTGATCTATACGACGCTGATCCTTTTCTTCAGCTACTTCTGGGTCTCGGTGATGTTCAAACCCATCCAGATCGCCGACGACCTCAAGAAATACGGCGGCTACGTCCCCGGCGTCCGCCCCGGCGAACCGACCGCGCAGTTCCTCGATTTCATCATGACCCGCCTCACGCTGGCCGGCGCGATCTTCCTCACGGTCATCGCGGTCATGCCCGACGTGCTGCTCTTCGAACTCAACGTCCCGCAGCGCATCGCGATCTTCTTCGGCGGCACCGGCATGCTCATCACCGTGGGTGTCGTCCTCGACACCATGCGCCAGGTGGAAACTTTCCTCCTGCAGCGCCATTATGACGGCTTCCTCAAAAAAGGCCGCATTCGCGCCCGCAGCGCTGCTCCCACCGGCATGAGTGGCGAAGCCGTGAGCTCCGAAGCGCTGCTCAAACTCGGCCTCCCGGTCACCGCGATCTTCCTCGTCGGCATCGCCGCGTGGGCCATCCAACGCTTCGCACTTTAGTGCTTTACTCGGGTGGCGATGGCCCCCATCAACGACCTTTTCGCTCGGCTCGGCCTTCACGCCAAAACCAAGCTCTTACTCCTCGGTTCGCCTGTTTTTCCTCTCGAAAAGCTGATGGACCGGGCCCGTTCTTTGAATCTTGAGCACGTCTCTCCCGCCAAATTGATGCGGTCGGAGATTTCGCGCCGCGCGGCCTCGGCCGCTGCGGAGGAAGCCGCCACGCTCGCAGCAATGCGAAAGTGGTTCTTCACGCGCAAACCTGATGCGGGTTTTGTCCTCACGGACTTCCCGGCTACGCTGCTCCAAGCCAAAGTGTTCGACGAATGGCTCGATGCCCGTGACGAATCCCTCGATGGGGTGCTCACCGGCCCCGGCTCCAACGAGCCGCTCGTTCAACACTATCGCACGCTCGGTCTGTTAATCGAACCGAGCGACCTCGCCGCATGACGATCCCGATCAAATCGAAGGAAGGGATCACCCGCATGCGCGAGGCGTGCGCCATCGCCGCGACGGTGCTTGAAAACCTCAAGCCCCTCGTGCGGCCCGGCATCACTACGCAAGACTTGGAAGAGGCAGGACGCGATTGGATCGCGCGCCTCGGAGCCCGCAGCGCCTGTTACGGCTACCAGCACGGCCAGCGCCGTTACCCGGCGCATACCTGCATCTCGGTCAACGACGAAGTCGTCCACGGCATCCCGTCGTTCCGCCGCGTTCTCCGCGACGGCGACATCGTCTCCCTCGACATCGTTGTATGGTATAACGGATACGTCGGCGACAACGCCTACACCGTTCCCGTCGGCAACATCCAGCCTGGCCTCGACAAACTCCTCCGCGTCAGTCGCGACGCCCTCGATCTTGGCATCCGGCAGGCGCAGATCGGCAATCGCATCGGCGATATTTCCGCCGCGATCCAGCAACATGTCGAAGGCCACGGCTTCAGCGTCGTTCGCGACATGGTCGGTCACGGCGTGGGAGTCTCGATGCACGAGCCGCCCGAAATTCCCAATTTCGGCCGGCGCGGCACCGGCGACCGGATCAAACCCGGCATGACCCTGGCGATCGAGCCGATGGTCAACCTCGGTGGACACAAGACGAAGATCCTCAGCGACGGCTGGACCTGTGTTACCTCCGACGGATCTCCCTCCGCGCATTTCGAACACACGGTCCTCACCACCGAAGCCGGTCCCGAGATCCTCACCCGTCCGCACGCTCAAGTTTCCTGACTCCTCCCACTTTTCTCCCTCTCATCACTCAACTCTCAACTAAGAACTCAACATGCCTCGTCTCCTCGGCGTAGAAATCCCCGCGAAAAAGAAAGTCGCGTATTCCCTCCGTTACATCAACGGCATCGGTCCCTCGCGGGCTGACCTCCTCGTGAAAGAAGCGGGCCTCAATCCCGACATGCGCGCGCAGGATCTCACGGAGGAGCAGCTCAACAAGATCATCCACATCATCGGCGAGCACAAATGGGTGCTCGAAGGTGACCTCCGCCGCGAGATCGCGAGCAATCTCAAGCGCCTCCAGGCAATCAATTGCTACCGGGGTGTCCGCCACCGCCGCAGCCTCCCGGTCCGCGGCCAGCGCACGAGCACCAACGCCCGCACGCGCAAGGGCCCGCGCCGCACCGTCGGCGTCACCAAAGCCAAAGAATAATCCTTTACGAACATGGCCGAAGAAAAGTCCGCCCCGAAGAAAGAGAAGCCGATCAAGGCTGCCACCGTCGCCGTTGAAGGCGCTGCCGCGCCCGCCGAGAAGCCCGAGAAGAAAGCCAAGGCTCCGAAGGCCGCTCCCGCCGAAGGCGCCGCCGCTCCTGCGGCCGCTCCCGCCGCGCCGGAAAAGCCGGTCGAGCTCGTCGGCGGTGTGGCCAAGCAGCCCACGGCCGAAGACCTCCTCAAGGAAGAGCTCGGCGTCATCAAGGTCCGCAAGGCCAAGGGTTCGAAGAACGTCACGTCCGGCATCGCCAACGTGCTCGCGTCCTTCAACAACACCATCGTCTCCATCACCGACCAGCAGGGTCGCGTGATCGCGTGGTCTTCCGCCGGCAAGTGCAACTTCCGCGGCTCCCGCAAATCCACCGCCTACGCCGCGCAGGTCGTCGCGCAGGACGCCGCGCGCAACGCGATGTCGCACGGTTTGAAGGATATCGTCATCCGCGTGTCCGGTCCCGGCCTCGGCCGCGACTCCGCCGTCCGCGCCCTGCAGGCGATCGGCCTCGAGATCACCTCGATCGTCGACGTCACGCCGATCCCGCACAACGGCTGCCGCCCGCGCAAACGCCGCCGCGTCTGACCCGCAACCTCAGCTTTAAGAACCTACTTCCATGGCTCGTTATACCGGTCCAACCACCCGCATCAGCCGACGCTTCGGCCAGCAGCTCCTCGGCTCGGGCAAGGCCTTCGAACGCCGCTCGTATCCGCCAGGCCAGCACGGCCCCAAGCTCCGCCGCAAAGTTTCCGAATACGCCCTCGGCCTGAACGAAAAGCAGAAGCTCCGTTACATCTACGGCCTGCTCGAGCGCCAGTTCCGCCGTGTCTTCGAAATCGCGAAGAAGGAGCGCGGCGTCACCGGCGAGCGCTTCCTGCAGCTCCTCGAGACCCGTCTCGACTCCGTCGTTTACCTGCTCGGCCTCGCCAAGAGCCGCGCTGCGGCCCGCCAGTTCGTCAACCACGGCCACATCCGCGTCAACGGCCACAAGGTCGACATCGCGTCCTATAACGTGAAAGCCGGCGACGAGATCGAAGTGAAGAACTCGCCCGCGTCGCGCCAGCTCGCCACGCGCTGCCTCGAGGAAAACCGCATCCGCAACGTCCCCGGCTGGCTGTCCATGAACACCGAAACGTTCAAGGCCACCGTCAACCGCCTGCCGACCCGCGACGAAATGGAGCAGGGCATCAATGAGCAGCTGATCGTCGAGTTCTACTCGCGCTTCTAATCGGCGGCTCCTGTTACACGCCTCAATCACTTCTCAACGTCCGCCCATCACCGCCATGCCCAAACGTCTCGGAAAGTTCGAACTCCCGTCCAAACTCACGAAGGTCGAGGAAGGCGCAACGCCGACCTACGCCAAATTCATCGCTGAGCCTTTCGAGGCCGGCTACGGCCACACCGTCGGCAACTCCCTGCGTCGCGTTCTCCTGAGCTCGATCGAAGGCGCCGCCATCTCGTCCATCAAGATCGACGGCGTGAATCACGAGTTCCAGTCCATCGACGGCGTCGTCGAGGACGTCACCGACATCGTTCTCAACCTCAAGAAGGTCCTCATCGTCTCGCAAAAGCGCGAACCGATCACCCTCGCGATCCGCGCCACGAAAAGCGGCGTGGTCACCGCCGCCGACATCCAGCAGGACGCCAACATCCAGATCATCAATCCGGATCAAGTCATCTGCACCCTCGACACCCGCAAGAACTTCGACGCGGAAATCGAGATCAAGACCGGCCGCGGCTATTACCCGGGTGAAGCGAACAAGAAGGAAGAACAGGCGATCGGCGTCATCCCGATCGACTCGCTCTTCTCGCCGGTTCGCCTCGTGAAGTATGCCGTCGAAGCGACCCGCGTCGGCCAGATCACCGATTACGATAAGCTCGTGCTCGAAGTCTGGACGGATGGCCGCATCACGCCGGACGACGCCCTCAAACAGGCCGCGTCGATCCTCAAGCATCACCTCGATGTCTTCGACCGCGTCAGCCAGGAGACCTACGAATTCGAGAACCAGCAGTCCGAGGTCAGCGAGGAGCAGAACAAGCTCCGCAAGCTCCTCAATATGTCGGTCAACGAAATCGAGCTCTCCGTCCGCGCGGCGAACTGCTTGAACAACGCGAACATCACCACCGTTGGCGAACTCGCGATGAAGACCGAGCAGGAGATGCTCAAGTATCGCAACTTCGGCAAAAAGTCCCTCAACGAAATCAAGGAGAAGCTCGAAGCGCTGGGCCTTTCGCTCGGCATGAAGTTCGACGAGCGCCTCCTCGATACGAAGAAGGAAGGCTGAGTTTTCGTTCACCTTCGAATGCCGGACGGCGTCGCGCCGTTCGGCATTCTCGTCTCAAAATCCAACCATTTTGGCGCTCGCGCCGTCCGCTGCCGCTCCACGCTGCGACCGGAATGCCGATCGGGTGCCGATTAAACCAATACCACAATGCGTCACAATAAACACCGCGCGTCCCTCGGCGTCACCGTCGAGCACCGTCGCGCCATGCTCTCCAATCTCGCAGCCTCGCTCATCGAGCACGGCCGCATCCAGACCACGCTGACGAAGGCCAAGGCCCTTCGCCCCTTCATCGAGAAGGTCATCACCAAGGCCAAGAAAGCCGCGGCGAAGACCGAGAAGAAGGACGCGATCCACCTTCGCCGTCTCGCGCTGGCCGACGTCCGCAACGAGGACGCCGTCACCAAGCTCTTCAACGAAACCTACAAGGAATTCGAGAACCGCACGGGCGGCTACACGCGCATCTACAAGCTCGGCGCCCGCATCAGCGACGCCGCCGAGATGGCGCTGATCGAATTCGTGAAGGCCGACGACCAGGGCTACAAGAAGTCGAAGGGCAAGAAGGCGTCCAAGGCCAAGGGCAAGAAGTCCAAGGCCGCCACGCCCGCTGCCGAAGCCGCCGCCACCGCGACGACCGAGGCCGCTCCCGCCGAGGAGAAGAAATAAGGTGAAGCCCCGCGTCCGCGCGGGGCTGTTCGTCTCTCGCTCCACTCTTCAAAGCGCCGACCAAAGTCGGCGCTTTTTTGTTTTGGCGCGGGATTGTCATTCTACGCGAAGCGAGGAATCCACCGTTTGCTCAACCGTGGAATGATCGCTCTGGATTCTTCGCTTCGCTCCGAATGACAGTTCTGGCAGAGTGCGTCCCTGAACTGTCAGCCGCATGTTCGATCTTACCACCGCCACTCTCATTTACTGCACGCTCGTCGCGCTGGTGTTTCTGGGGCTCTGGCTGTGGTATGACCGCCGCGACCACCGCACCTTCGAGCGCGAGCGGCGCAAGACCACCTTTCACTGCATCCGCTGCAACGAGCTTTACACCGCCGTGATCGGCACCGAGCTCGCAAAGTGTCCGCGCTGCGGGCACGAGAACACCCGGCTCAAGTTCTAGCCATGCGACGGCACGGCGCGGGAGAGTAGAACGCTGGCTGCCATCGCGGTCGTTCATGTCGGCGTTGCTCGCAACCCTCCACCGCCTGCCCACCTGGCTGCTCACGCTGGCCGTCGTGCTCGGCGTCGCCGGTGCACGGCTGTGGTTGATTTCCCACTACGGCAGCGACCAGCCGTTCCACGACCAGTGGGCCGCGGAGGGCTTTTACCGCAACTGGTTCGACGGAAATCTCGAGTGGAGGATCTTTTTCTACCCGCACAACGAACACCGCCCCGCGCTGACGCGCTTGCTCGCCATGGCCGGGTTTTGGGTGAACGGCCAATGGGACTGCCGGGTGCAAATGCTCGTGAACCTCGGAATCTACCTGTCCGCGGTCGCACTGTTGTGTGAACTCGCGCGCCGGCTGCTCGCTCCGCGCACGTTCCTCCCGATCGCTGGAATTGCGCTCCTGCTGTTTTCGCAGCCCGCGAATTTCGAGAACGCGCTCTGGGGCTTTCAATCGCAGTTCTACCTGCTCCTGCTCCTCGGCGCCGCGCACGTGCTCGGCTCCTGTCGCGCACGCATGGACCTCCCGTGGGCACTCGCGCCGCTCGCCGGACTTCTCGGTCTTTTCACGATCGCGGCGGGCGCGCTCTCGGCGGCGGCGGTGTGGTTGCTCTCCGCTTCCGACCTGGTTCGAAACGGGAAAAGCGTTCGCGCGGTGGCGACGCTGGGTATCAACTCCGGCCTTCTCCTCCTTGGCTGGTGGAGTTTTCCCGGCGGCGTCGCGCACTCCACGCGGGCTGAATCGCTCTCACAATTCCTCGCGGCGGCCGGCCATCTGCTCGCTTGGCCCGCCGCTTCGTTGTGGGGTGTCGTGTTGTTTGTCCCCGTCGGCCTTTTCGCCTGGCGGATCGCCCGCGCGGCCAACTCCACCGCTCCGCAGCGCGGTCTGCTCGCGTGCGGTATCTGGTGCGTCCTGATGATCGCCGCCTTCGCCTACGGCCGCGGGACAGCGCCCGGCTCGATTGCCGTTCGCTACTACGACGTCCTGGCCGTTGGCGTGTTCGTCAATGCCGTCGCGATGGCTTGGCTCTGGTCTGAGGCAAAAAACCATCGACCCCTGTATGGTGCCGCGCTGCTGGGATGGATCCTCATTTGGGGCGCGGGATACGTGCGCTTGAATCGACCCGCCGAAGTGGGACGCATTCTCGGCGAGTGGCGCGATTACTTCGCGCGGCAGCAGGTCGTGATTCGCGAGTTTCTCGCCACGGACGACGAGGGAACGCTTTCCAAGGACCCTCTGGTCTCAAGATTCCTGCCTCACTTCGAACTCGCGCGCGATCTCCTGCGCGATCCCCGCATGCGTGCGCGGCTGCCGCCGAGTCTTGT
>JAEZAD010000018.1 GCA_023430565.1 Verrucomicrobiota bacterium | reverse complement strand
TATATCGCGGCGTTTGGGAATCCGAATGTGATCCTCTGTCCGCGCGGCACCACGCCGACGCTCGACGGTTATCGGAATCATCCGGACGAAAGCATCACGCCGCTGTTGAAGGAGAAGACGTGGGCGCCCGTGGTCGTCGATCCCTCGCATTCGGTCGGGAAGGCATCGTATGTGCCGGCGGCGGCGCTGGCGGCGGTGGCGTATGGTGCGGACGGGTTGTGCATCGAAGCGCACGTCGAACCGGCGAAGGGCATCGGCGACGATCCGAAACAGTCGCTCACGCCTGAAGTGCTGACGAAGACGATTGCGCAGGCGAAGGCCCTCTGGGCGCTGCGACGGAAGTGAATGCCAAGTTAAGCGCGAAGACGCGAAGAAGGCGAAGGAGCGCCAAGGAGACGGAGGATCTTCGGGAACTTTGCGGTCCTTTGCGTCTTTGCGCTGAACGCCGGTTATAACAGGCTGAGCTGCGAGTCGTCGGCGGGCGCGATGCCTGCGCGGCCGCGGGACTGACATTCTCGATCTGCAACCCAAACTCCTCCCCGATATGGCAAAGCTACGTTCTCTCCTTCATCTCGCCGGCTGGGTGTTGTGCACGTTTGTGCCGGCCATCGGTGTCGCGGCGAATCTGACCGTTCCAGGTCGCTGGACCGAGGCGCGCGCCAACGCTTGGGCGGCCGAGCACACCTGGCCGGTGGGTGCGAACTACGTCCCGCGCACGGCGATCAACCAACTCGAGATGTGGCAGGCGGCGACGTTCGATGTGGAGACGATCGATCAGGAATTCGGCTGGGCCTCGGAGATCGGCTTCAACGCCATGCGCGTTTTCCTGCACGATCTGCTCTGGCAGCAGGATGCGCCCGGCTTCCTGCAGCGGATCGACCGCTTTCTCGAGGTGGCGGAGCGTCACCAAATCAAGATCCTCTTCGTGTTTTTCGACGGCGTGTGGGACCCGCACCCGTATCTCGGGCAGCAGCGGCCACCGCGTCCGTTCATTCACAACAGCGGCTGGGTGCAATCGCCGGGTCGCGAGATTCTGCGCGATCCCGCGCGGCATGAAGCGCTGAAGCCCTACGTGCAAGGCGTGCTGCGCCACTTCAAGGACGATCCGCGCATCCTCGGTTGGGATTTGTTCAACGAGCCGGATAACCCCAACACAGAAGCTTACGGCGGCATCGAGCTGCCGAACAAAGCCGCCGCCGCGCTCACGTTGCTCGAAAAAGCCTTTCGCTGGGCGCGCGAGGTCGAGCCGTCGCAGCCGCTCACCGCGGGCGTCTGGCTCGACTACGATGGATGGAAACGCAATCCGCCCATTTATCAGTTCATGTTGGCGAACTCGGATGTCATCAGCTTCCACAACTACGCCGCCCCGGAAAACATGGCGAGGCAGGTGGCGGAAATGAAAGGGACGTTCGACCGGCCGATCTGGTGCACGGAATATATGGCGCGCGGCGCCGGCAGCCGGTTCGATCCGGTGCTCGGCGATCTGAAGCGAGCCAGCGTGGGTGCCTTTCACTGGGGGCTCGTCGACGGCAAATCGCAGACGATTTATCCGTGGGAAACGTGGAAACAAAACTACACGGCTGAACCGAAGCCGTGGCATCACGATGTGTTTCGCGGCGACGGCACGCCTTATTTGGAGGCGGAGTTCGACTACGTTCGCTTCGTCACTGGCGTCGGCGCGGCGGTGAGTCGGTGACGTCGAGCCGGAGGAGTTAAGCGCGAAGACGCGAAGCGGGCGAAGGGGCGCAAAGAAAATAGAAGATCTTCGCGCGCTTTGCGGCCCTTTGCGGCTTTGCGCTGAACTCCGTGGCTAGCTTGCCGGTTGCGGTTCACCCTTGAGATCGAGCAAGGGCGAAGGCGCGCCGGTGTCGTTCACGCGGACCGTGCGCGCGACCGCGATGCTCAGCAGCCCGGCGGCGACGGCGATCCAACCGAGCCAGTTGAAATGGAGCAGCTGCCCGTTCGGCTGTTTGACCACGACCCAGCCGCCCAGCGTCGAACTGATGCCTGACGCCAGATCGCGCGCGCAACTCGTCAGGCTCAGGAACGCCCCGCGCCGGGACGATGGCACCGCGAGGGTCACGATCGCCTGCCCAGGAACGAAGCGCCCGCTCGCGAAAACGAAAAACAAACCCGCCAGCACCAGGGTCGCCCAAGCCGGCAGCGGGCCGGCGTTCGCGATCGTGAGCGTGATCACGCACGCCGCGATCACCATGTAGGTGAAGACGCGCTGGCGCCCGTGGCGATCCGCGAAGCGTCCCACGCGTGGCGCGGTCAGGACGCTCGCGACGCCGCCGATGAAATAGACCAGCGAGAGATATTTTTCCGGCAGGGCCAGATCGCCCACCAGATGCGGAGAGAGCAGGGGAATGATGCTGAAATGGCCGAGCACCATGACGGCCATGAAAAGAATCCCGCGCCCCGCATTGGCGTCGCGCAACAACTCGCGAAAAGCCTGGCCTTTGTTGACGCCAGTCTGGAGGTGTCCGCGCACCGGAGGCATCAGGCGGAACGTCAACGCCCACACCACCGTCGCGAACGCCGCGAGGAAAGTGAACGGCGAACGCCACCCGAAGTGCAGCGCGAGTTGCAAACCGACCGGCACACCAATGGCCGCGGCGAACGCAAACGCCGTCATGATAATGCCGATACCGGCCGCGCGGCGTTCTGGCGGAACGAGGTCGCTCACGATCGCGAGACACAGCGAGCCGGAGACGCCGCCAAACGCGCCACCGAGGGCACGGGCCAGCAGGAGAGTATGGGCATTGGACGCGAGCCCGCAGAGCAGGGTGGCGACGGTGAATCCGGCATAAACCCACAGCAGCAGCGTGCGGCGATCGAAACGATCGATGAACGGCGCACTCAACAAGCCCACCACACCCGCCGCGATCGAGTAGGCTGCGACGAGAGCACTGAATTGCCCGGCTCCAAGGTCCAACTCGCGCATCAGCTGGGGCGCGAGCGGCATCATGACCATGAAGTCCATGATGTGGGTGAACTGAATCGCAGCGAGGACCAGCAGGAGGACGCGTTCGGACGGGCGGCTTGGCATAGGTCGGCGCCCACACTCACGATTGCGCCATCGGGAGCAACTCGCGGGCCGGTTTAACTGGGAGGAGGCGCGTCGTGGTTCGTTTCGCGGCAACGCGGTTATGGATTTGATGCGTCGGATCCAGAGGCGAGCGATCGGGCTGCCCGATCGGACGTGTTGCCGAGGATGGGGCAGCTTACGAATCCGGCGAACTCAGGAGCGATGTGTTCCTACCGTTCCTCGACGTCCTCTCGTGCTGCCCGCCACCTGCGATGGTTAAACGCGTCGACCGCGGCGGCGCACGGCGGCCAGCCCGAGCGCGGCAATCCCCAGCAGACCTCCAATCGCGGCGGGTTCCGGGATGGCCGCGGCGCCGCTCAGGCTGAGATTATCCACGCTGGCGAATCCCTCGATCACTTGGTCATCCGTAAACAGGTCATCCATTCCGATGGAGAAGAGGTCCAGTCCCACATACGTGCCTGAAAAGGGAAACGGCATCGCATCCAGCGCTGTCGCGCCGTTGACGCGCACGTCAAAATGCTGCGTTCCGAAATCATAGGTCACGTCGAAGCGGTGATAGGCATCGAAGGCGAGCGGCTTCAGCGGTGTGACCCCATACCAGCCTACGTTTTGACCGAGCGGATCGGGCTCTTGGGCGTCATTGAGCGAGGTGAACACGACGACCGCCAAGGCGCCTTGGTAACTCAAGAGTCCGGCCCGGCCTACGCCGAGCCCGAAGGTGTCCTCACCGTCGTGATATCTGGCGTAAAGGCCCATCGTGACCACCGTGAAATCCCGGTTGCGTGCTCCCAACGAGAGATCGGCGCTGAGGACGTAGCGCGAACTCGCCCCGTCAAAGCTGGCGTCGGATATTTGCTGCGAGGCGGCGAAAGAATTGCCCGCGTTCGCCGGAAACACCGCCGCTTGACTCCCGTCGCGACCCGCGCCCGCCACCACATCGTGGCCGACGTAGGCGCTCCAGCCATTCTGCGTATGTAAATCGCCCGTCGTGTAGTGCGGGGCTTCGAAGCCGTGGGCATCAAACAAAACCTGCGCGGCGAGCGGTGCCGTTGCGACGACGATGCCGAACGCAAGCAAGGCAGACCGGGCCAGCAGACAGCGAGAAAGATTATAGCGGGGGGAAAACATACGGAGGAGGGAGTGTGTATTCACGCTGGCGATCCGTTTTGGCGGGTGCGACGGGGATTCCGCACGGGCGGCACCGACTTTGGACGGTGGGCCGCCGCGCGAAGGCGGCGCTTTCATCACGCGTCAAGCCTCCCCGCTGGACGAAGCTGGGACGCTGGCCCGCGTGCTCAGCCGGCCGGTGCCGTCCAGTGGAGCGGAGCCTTGCCGCGCCAGTTGATGCGCCCGCAGCAGCGCCGCGTGCCGATTGTCCACGCCGAGTTTGTCAAAGACCGCCTCGACATAGGATTTGACCGTGCTCAGACGCAGCGAGAGCAACACGCCAATCTCGGCGTTGCTCTTGCCTCTCGCCAACAGCGAGAGGACCTCGGCTTGCCGTTCTGAAAGTCCCGCCCGCACGAACGCTCCCGAATCCGCCACGGCTTCTTCCAGACACGCGAGATCACGGGCGATTCGATAGGCGTTGACCAGATGCGGTTGCAGCAGGTTAAGCACGTCCCGGTCGCAGGTTTGAAAAACCCCACCCAGCCGCTCCAAGCCGATAAAAAACACCAACCGTGCATCCGAGTGCAGCAGCAGCGCGGCATGGTCGGTGATCCCGGCCAGGGCGAAACCCTCCAAGTATATAGGCGAGGCGTAAAATTCCTCGTCGGGAACGAAGTCACTTCGGAGGAACGGACGACCCTCATTCACCGCAGGATCAAAATTAAAGCAGGGCTGCGTCCCCATATGCCGGGCAAAGCCCGGCAAGGCCGCAGAGAGCCCTGCGACCAGCGGATCAAAATCCACCTCCAGCCGGCGGGTGTCCGGTTCGAGGCGCGCAAAGCTTATCACCGGGCAGCCGGTCGCGTGTCGCAGCACGGCGGCGGCGCGACTTTGAAACGACACCGGATCAAGTCCCGGTGCAAAAAGACGACCTACCTGTTCAAGCAACATAAGGGGCAAGCACCTTTGCTTCGGGCCGGCGGCACTTATTGGCGGGCCGCGAATCGGAGTCGAGTCCGGTTGCTCGGTTCGCCACGGCTTCGGAGATTTAGAGGAATGAACCACGTCAGGTCTCGACTCTTGACTGATCGGCGTGCGGCGGGCTTCCGTCACGAGGCAAGTCGTTCGGCGACGTAGGTGCCGCTGAAAGCGGCGAGAGAGCAGGGTGGGTGGCATGCTTTACCTTTTAACGTCTGGGGCTCTCGCGCCCGAGGCGGTGTTCGGGTAAATGATAAAGCGTGGCGCGGTTTGGTCGCTTTCCAGGGCGGTGGACGCGGTGGATGGTCTCGATCTCGCCGAGAAGGAGAAGATCCGCTACCCGAATGCGGACGCGCTGCTCGCCCTGCCTTGATCGGCGTGCTCGCTGCCGCACGTAGCGTTTCTCCGCGGGCGACGGGGCGGGCTCATTGACGTTTATCGACCGATGCACATCCCGTTTTGCATGCCATTGCTGACCGTGGTGCCACCGATGCCGGGAGCTGAGCGGCGTTTTCGCCCGTTCACGGAATTCGTCCACGCTTCAGGCTGGGACACCGAGTTTGTTCAACTGGATTGGACCGGTCCCCAGCCGAACTTCGATTCGCGCGCCGTGTTTGAGCAGGTGAACGCGCAGACCGCAGGGCAGGTCGTGATGGGTTTCTCCCTCGGCGCGCTCTACTCGCATCTGGGTGCACTCCGGGCCCGGCATTTGATCCTCGGTTCGGTCTCTCCCTTTTTTCTGGAGGATGACGATGAGCCGCAGCGCTGGATGATTTCCTACAAAGACGGCAACGCCGACACGCCGGCCGACGTGCTCGTGGGAGCCGAGGAAGACGGCCAGATGCACCGCCGCGCCACTGCCGTGCGCGACTTCTACCGCCAGTGCACCTACACGGTCGTCCCGGAGGCCGATCACGAGCTCTGGCATCCGAATTACTTGCAGGCGATCAAGGCTGCCCTCGACCGATTCGGATCGCGCGCCTGAAGTGGGCTTACCCGGTAAGCGCAAAGACGCGAAGAGGGCGAAGGGATGCGAAGAAAGCAGGAATCTTGGCGAACTTTTCGGTCCTTGGCGTCTTCGCGCTGAAATCTCAACTCTCGGCAGATCGGTCCCCCAGCTCTCAGCTCTCAGCTCTCAACGCTCACCTCCACCCGAGCCCGGGCGCTATGTGGATGAGGATCGATTCGAGGACGTGGACGTTATAGGCCACGCCGAGTTGGTTTGGGATCGTGAGAAGGAGGGTGTCGGCTTCGGCGATGGCTTCGTCTTGGCGGAGTTGCTCGATCAGGACGTCGGGTTCGGCGGCGTAGCTGCGGCCGAAGACGGCGCGCATCGAGTCGATGATGCCGAACTGGTCGGCCTCTTCGCCACCGTCGCCGAAGTAGGCGCGGTCGCGGTCGTCCATGAGCGGGAAAATGCTCCGGCTCACCGAAACGCGCGGGGTGCGCGTGTGGCCGGCCTCCTTCCACGCCTGGCGGAAGGCGCGGATTTGCGCGGCTTGTTGCACGTGCAGCGGCTCGCCGGATTCGTCGAACTTGAGCGTCGAGCTCTGGAGGTTCATGCCGAGCGTCGCGGCCCAGATGGCGGTTGCGTTGGTCGCGGAGCCCCACCAGATCCGCTCGCGCAGGCCGGGAGAAAAGGGCTCGAGGCGCAGGAGGCCCGGGGGATTGGGGAACATCGGTCGCGGGTGCGGCTGGGCGAAGCCTTTTCCGTTTAACAGTTCGAGAAAGACCTGCGCGTGGCGTCGGCCCATGGCGGCGTCGTCTTCGCCTGCGGCGGGACGGTAACCGAAGTGGCGCCAGCCATCGACGACCTGCTCGGGCGAACCGCGGCTGAGGCCGAGTTGCAAGCGCGAGCCGGCGATGAGATCGGCGGCTCCTGCGTCCTCGGCCATGTAGTGCGGGTTCTCATACCGCATGTCGATGACGGCGGTGCCGATCTCGATTTTCCGCGTGCGCGCGCCGACGGCCGCGAGCAACGGAAACGGCGAGGCGAGCTGACGTGCGAAATGATGCACGCGGAAATAAGCCCCGTCCAAGCCGAGCCGCTCGGCCTCGACGGCGAGGTCGATGGACTGCAACAGCACATCCGACGCGGAGCGCGCCTCGGAGCGGGACGAAGGCGTCCAGTGGCCGAAGGACAAGAAGCCGAGCTTTTTCATGGCGCACGTTTACGGGTTAAGCGCGAAGATGCGAAGAGGGCGAAGGGACGCAAAGAAGACAGGGATCTCGGCGGGAGGGAAAAGCCGGATTAAGCGCGAAGGCGCGAAGAAAACGAAGGATCGCCAAGAGGTCAGAGGATCTTCGCGAACTTCGCGGTCCTTCGCGTCTTTGCGCTGAACGCCGTTTATAGCAGGCTCAGCTGCGAGTCGTCGGCGGGGGTGACGGAGATTTTTTTCTTCGGCTTGGCTTGGGGAGTCGCAGAGGGGAGGGAGACGCTCGTGTCGTCGCTTTCGAGTTTGCCGAGGATGGTTTTGGCGCGGTCGATGACGCTCAGCGGCAAGCCGGCGAGGCGGGCGACTTGGATGCCGTAGCTGCGGTCGGCGGCGCCGGGGATGACGCGGCGGACGAAGACGATGTCGTCGTTCCACTCCTTCACGGCGACGGAGAAGTTGCGGAGACGCGGGAGATGTTTTTCGAGTTGGGTGAGCTCCTGGTAGTGCGTCGCGAAGAGCGTGCGCGGGCCGCGGGCGGGGTCGCGATGGAGGTGTTCGACGACAGCCCAGGCGATGGAAAGGCCGTCGTAGGTGGAGGTGCCGCGGCCGATTTCGTCGAGGATGATGAGCGAGCGGTCGGTGGCGTTGTTGAGGATGTTGGCGGTCTCGTTCATCTCGACCATGAAGGTCGAGTTGCCGCGGGCGAGGTCGTCGCTGGCGCCGACGCGGGAGAAGATGCGATCGACGAGGCCGACGCGGCAGGATTTCGCGGGGACCCAGCAGCCGATTTGGGCGAGCAGGGTGATGAGCGCGACCTGTCGGATATAGGTCGATTTGCCGGCCATGTTGGGGCCGGTGATGAGGGCGATCTGGGCGTCGGTGGAGGAGAGGAGCGTGTCGTTGGGAACGAAGCCGGCGCTGGCGCCGCGGGCGGTGACGGTGTCGAGCGAGCGGAGCATTTGTTCGACGACCGGGTGGCGGCCTTCGACGATTTCGAGCGTGTCGGAGTCGTCGAGCGTGGGGCGGCAGTAGTCCCATTCGCGGGCGAGCAGCGCCCAGCCGGAGAGGACGTCGAGTTCGGCGAGGGCATCGGCGGTTTGGGCGAGGGCGATGGATTCGTCGAGAATGGCGGCGACGAGCTGGTTGAAGAGCTCGAGCTCGCGGGCGAGGGCGTTTTCCTCGGCGTGGAAGATTTCCTTTTCCTTTTGCTTGAGCGCTTCGGTGACGTAGCGCTCGCCGCCGACGGTCGTTTGACGGCGGATGTAGTCGGGCGGGACGAGGTGGAGGTTGGCTTTGGTGACCTCGATGTAGTAGCCGAAATTTCCGGTGTAGCGGACCTTGAGGCTGCGGATGCCGGTGCGTTCCTGTTCGGCGCGTTCGAGATCGGAGAGCCAGGTTTTGTTGTC
>JAEZAD010000352.1 GCA_023430565.1 Verrucomicrobiota bacterium | reverse complement strand
TGATCGATCCGCCGTTCGAGGCGGTGGACGAATTTGCGCGGGTGGCGGGAGCGATTCGCGAAGGACTGGCGCGGCTGGCGCAAGGGGTTTTCGCGGTGTGGTATCCGCTGACGGAGCGCGCGCGGATCGAGACGTTTTTTGCGGAGCTGCGGACGTTGAAGCTGCCGCCGACGGTGACGGTCGAGATGACGATTGCGGAGGAAGATGCGGGATTGAAGATGCGCGGGTGCGGCGTGCTGGTGGTGAATCCGCCGTGGCGATGGGTGGAGCTGGCGGAGGCGGCGGCGAAGGAGCTGGCGGCGATGCTCGGCGTGGCGCGGGGTGGTGGCGCGCGCGTGGAGTGGCTGGTGGAGGAGAGGTGAACGGCGTGCGAGGTTGGGTGCGGGCTGCGGCGTCGATGGACAAAAAAACGGCCCCGACGAATCGGGGCCGTTGAAGGTGTTGAGCGTGCTGGAACGCAGATTAGCCGAGGATGGCGTCGGGTTTCCGGACCGCCCGGGCGAGCTCCGCGAGGTCAGCGACCGGCGGGACTACGTTGAGGGGCGGGGCTTTGAAGACGGGACGATTCCATTGAATGTCTTCGCGATTCAAAATCCGGACAATCGCCGTCGGCGCCTCGGGAGGCTGCGCATCGTTGATTGGAACGGCAAAGGGCATGACGGGTAGGGGTGACCTTAACTTCGGAACATTGTGCCAGAGACCTTAGGAAAATCTTCCGCGTGCCTGGCGAAAACGACGCGGAAGCGACAAATCGATGACGAGAGGGAGCGCGGGGTTTGCACCGACGCGCTCCGTCTCAGCTATGCGACGCGACGCGCGAGGAAAGGATCCTCGGAGCTGTGACGTTTCGGCAACACCACGGTGAGCACGCCGTCATGGATTTCGGCGTGCAGCGCGGGGTAGTCGAAGCCGTGGCCCAGGCGGAGGCGCAGCTGGTAATCGCGCTGGGCGGTTTCCAGATGAAGCGCCTGCCAGTTGACGCGCACGAAATGGGGTTTGCGGGCGGTGACGATGAGGTCGGGGCCGCGCGCCTCGATCTCGACCCCAGCGGCCTCGACGCCCGGAACATAGACCGTGAGGTGCAGCGCTCCGGACTGGTCGCGGCAGTCGTAGCTCGGCTGGCGGATGGCGCGGTGAGCGGTATCCGGGCGGCGAGGACGGCGGCGGGCGGGTCGGCTGGTTTCGATGATCGTATGCATGGGAGGAAGTCGGGTGAGTTGAGGTTGGGAAAAACGAGGAAGAGCCTCGGGGCTGGGGGCCTCCGGGCTTCAGGTGATTTTCTAAACTGGGTCCGTTAAACGGAGCGTTTAGGCCTGAGAGCCCGGGCCGGTCTGATGCTGTTTGCTCCAATTTTGAGCGACCGGACGCATCTCGACGCGGCAAAAGCAAACGACGGCCTTCGTAATCGAAGTGCCGGCGGAGCCGCGGAGATGTTTTTGCTGAACGGTCATTGGAACAAGAGTCACGGTGCACATTGCAGGCGGCGTGCCAAGTGCGTTCTGGTATGTGTTGGTGAAGATTGCGTGACGCTGTGCGGCCGCGCAGCGTGGGGCGCATGAACGATGCGACGACGACGGTGGCGGAGATGAAGGCGCGCGTGCTGGCCTTCGCGCGCGAGCGCGAGTGGGAGCAGTTTCACACGCCGAAGAACCTGAGCATGGCGCTCGCGGCGGAGGCGGGGGAGCTGATGGAGCACTTCCTCTGGAGCACGTCGGAGCAGTCGCGGACGATCGCGGAAGAGCCGGTGAAGCGGGGGAAGATCGCGGAGGAGCTGGCGGACGTGGTGATCTACGCGCTGGAGTTTGCGAACATCACGGGGCTCGATCTGGCGGCGGCGATCGAGGCGAAGATGGCGGCGAATGCGAAGAAGTATCCGGTGGAGAAGGCGCGGGGGCGGGCGGAGAAGTATACGGAGTTGTGAGCGGACGCCGGTTTGAACGGAGTTAGCGCGAAGACGCGAAGAGGCGCGAAGGTGCGCAAAGAAGAAGAAGCGTGTGGTCGCGACTTCAGGCGGAGTGCGGCTGCTATGGGAGCGGGATGGGGGGTGGGCGGTGACAGGCGCAGCCGGGGGCGCAACCGCCGGAGGAGGCGGTGGGAGTCGGGGAGGCGGAGGCGCGTTGGGCGACGAAGCCGTAGCCGCCGGTGATGATGCGGCGGACGGGGTCGCCGGTTTCAGGGTCGATCGCGAGCGGGGCGTCCTTCATCGACTGACGCACTTCGAAGCGGCGGGGCGCGGTGCCCGGTTGGGATGGAATCGTTTCGTAGACGTAGGTGGCCATGGGCGCGGGGCGCGAAGCAACGAGGATGAAGTGGCAATTAACAAGCGGGGGATTGCGGCGTATCCGAATTTAGAAGACGTCGCCTTTCCAGCCCCACTTGTCGCCTTCGATGTCGTGGAACGTGGCGTAGACGCGATCGCTGGGGATGCCGAGGTGGTCCTGGAGAAGTTTCGAGAGCGCCTCGCTGAGCTTGCGGGTTTTGCCGGTGGGAAGGCCGATGCTCTTGACCTCGACGAAGGCGGCGGGGTCGTCGCTGCCGGCGAAGAACATGGGGGTGTCGGGCTCGACGGCGATCATGACGTAGGACTCGGGTTTCCCGAGTTCGCTCGCGACGAGGGCGGAGGCGGATTGGAGGATCGCGGACTCGGCTTTTTCGGTGAGCGGGAGATTCGTCTGGATGTTGAGGTAGGGCATGGCGCGCGAGGGTTGAGGGTTGGTGACGCGGCTGGACGCACTCACTATGTGCGAATTGGCGGGCCGTGCAATGGGGCGCGGTGCGGTGTGGGCGCCGCGTTACCTCGGGCGAAAAGACTTGAGGACGGAGTCGTTGGTTTCGAGCCGCGGGCCGCCGATGAGGTCGATGCAATACGGGATGGCGGGGAAAACGGCTTCGAGATTTTCGCGGATGGCTTTGGGGCGGCCAGGGAGGTTGACGATGAGCGTCTGGCCGCGGATACCGGCCGTCTGGCGGGAGAGGATGGCGGTGGGAACGTAGCGGAGGGAGGTGGCGCGCATGAGTTCGCCGAAGCCGGGTAGTGGTTTTTCAACGACAGCGAGGGTGGCTTCGGGGGTGACGTCGCGGGGCGCGGGTCCGGTGCCGCCGGTGGTGACGACGAGCGCGCAGTGGGATTCGTCGGCCATGCGGCGGAGTTCGGTTTCGATGACGGCGCGATCGTCGGGGATGATCATGTAATCCGGCTCGAAGGGCGTGGTGAGCCATTCGCGGAGAAGGGCGAGGCAGGCCTGGCCGGGTTCGTCGGCGTAGATGCCGGCGGAGGCGCGGTCGGAGATGTTGAGGATGCCGATGCGGATCATGAGGTGATGACTGGTGGCCCGCGAAACACGCGAAACATCGCGAACAGGACGAGCGAATTTACAAGGAGCTCGGGGTCTCGTGGGCGAAACGGGCGAGCAAGGCAGCGGGGGTTTCGCCGCGGGCGCGGAGGGTGCGGAGGGAGAGGGAGTCGTGGCGTTTGGCGAGGCGCTGGCCAGTGTCGTCGGTCAGGAGCGGGCAGTGATAGTAGGCGGGGGCGGGGGTGCCGAGGGCGCGGAAGAGGAGGAGCTGGCGGAAGGTGGACTTGATGAGGTCGGCGCCGCGGACGACTTCGGTGATTTGCAGATCGGCGTCGTCGGCGGCGCAGGCGAGTTGGTAACTGGGGACGTCGTCTTTGCGCCAGACGAGGAAGTCGCCGAAGTCGCGGCCGGCGATGGCGCGTTGCGGGCCGAAGTGGAGATCGTCGAAGACGAGTTCCTCGTCGTCGGGGACGCGAAACCGCCAATTGACAGAGATGAGGTCGCCGAGCGGTGCAAGTGGAGTGTCGGGGGGCGGGCGGAAGGATTTGGGGTAGACGGGTTCGTCGTCGAAGTGCGGGGCGCCAGCGGCTTCGAGGACGTCGCGACGGGAGCGGGTGCAGGGGAAGATGTGGCCGGCGACGTGGAGGCGGGCGAGGGCGGCGCGGTAGAGGGGGAGACGTTGACTTTGAGAAATGAGGGGACCGTCCCAGTCGAGACCGAGCCAGCGGAGGTCTTCTTGGAACGCGGTGACGAATTCGGGGCGGCAACGGGAGGCGTCGAGGTCGTCGTTGCGAAGAAGGAGTGTGCCGTGGGCGGCGCGGGCGCGTTGGTGGGCGAGCCAGAAGGTGCGGGCGTGGCCCAGGTGAAGGTAGCCGGTAGGAGATGGGGCCAGGCGACCGCGATAGTTGTTTTTATCAACCACGGATGAACACGGATAGACACGGATATGGGCGGAGGAAGAGGATTCTGAGCTTCAATCCGTGTTCATCTGCGTTCATCCGTGGTGAATTCATGACCGACAAACTTCTCTGTGTTTACTGTGCGTCGAGCGATCGGATCGATCCGAAGTATTTTGCGGCGGCGGATGAGCTCGGCGCAGCGATGGTGGAGCGCGGGTGGGGACTGGTTTATGGCGGCGGGAAGACGGGATTGATGGGGGCGATGGCGCGGGCGGTGAAGACGCGGGGCGGGCGCGTGATCGGCGTGATCCCGGAATTCATGAAGGTGAAGGAGCTGGCGTTCGACGAGGCGGACGAACTCGTGACGGTGGTGACGATGCGGGAGCGGAAGCTGTTGATGGAAACGCGTGCGGAGGCGTTTGTGGCGTTGCCGGGCGGATTTGGCACGCTCGAGGAAATCATGGAGATCCTGACGCTGCGGCAGCTCGATGTGGTGAAGAAACCGTGCGTGTTTTTGAACCAGGACGGGTTTTACGATCCGCTGTTTGCGCTGTTCGAGACGATGCTGCGCGAGAAGTTTTTCAAACCGTCGAACATGGAGTTGTTTCGCGTGGCGGCGACGGCGGGCGAGGTGTTCGACCGGATCGAGGAAGGGGCGGCGGCCAAGGTGGAATCGAAGTGGTTCGAGACGCGTTGAGGAAACCATGCACCGATCGGCGGTATTGGGATTGTTGAGACGACATGCGCGACGGGCGCTCGAGTCGCACGAGGCGGCGATGGTGGCGGACACGATCCGGTTCGTGGAGGAGCAGGCGGACTGTCTCGTGCGGTCGTGCGGGCCGGGGCATTTGACGGGATCGGCGTGGATCGTGGATGCGGGGCGGACGCAGACGCTGCTGACGCATCATCGCAAGCTGGACAAATGGCTGCAGCTCGGCGGGCACGCGGACGGCGAACTCGATCTGGCGGCGGTGGCGTTGCGCGAGGCGCAGGAGGAGAGCGGGCTGGCGAGTGTGCGGCTGGTCGAGGCCGAGGTGTTCGATGTGGACCGCCACTGGATTCCGGAGCGAAAGGGCGAGCCGGGGCACTATCACTACGATTTGAGATTCCTCGTGGAGGCGGACGTGGCGGAGCCGCTGGTGGTGACGAATGAGTCGAAGGATCTGGCGTGGGTGGCGCTCGGCGAGGTGGCCCGGCTGAATCCGGAGGAATCGATGCTGCGCATGGTCAGAAAGCTCCAAGAGCCAAGGACCAAGCTCCGGTGAAGGACCAAACACCAAGCTCCACTCGCAGATCCGGTTTGGTGATTGGTTGTTGGAGTTTCTCTGGAGCTTGGAGGTTGGTGCTTGGAGCTTTTCCAAGGATTATCGCCAGAGCGGGATGACTTCTTCGGTGCGGACCCAGCCGGTCTGGCCATTGGCGAAAGTGAGGCGGGTCCAGCCGAGGAAGGTGTTGGGATCGGCGAGGGCGAGGCTGCCGGGAGGAAGCGTGGTGGTTTTTTGCGTGTTGTCGGCTTCGGTCGGGATCGAGCGGAGCGTGCCGGCGCGCCAGGCGAGGACGGCGTCGGCGTGCGCGGTGGTATCGTAGGCGTAGAGACTCGACGCTGACGCGGCGGCGGTGAGAAAGCCGAGGGCGAGCGCGATGAGGGCGGAGATCAGGCGGAGGCGCGAAGGACGGCGGTAGGCGCCGAGGATGAAGGCGGCGAGGGCGGCGGTGACGAGGAGGCTCGCGGCGAGGAGGAGGAATTGCCAGGTGGCGGGACTGGCGAGGCGGGCGAGGGATTGAAGCGGGCCGGGGGGGAGAAAGGAGACGAACGGGGCGGGAACGTATCCGGCTTTCTCGGACGCGAGGGCGAGTTGCCAGCGGGTGGAGTCGTTGGAGGGGTTTTGGACGAAGGCGGCGGCGGCGTGCGCGGCGGCTTCGGCCCAGCGGTCTTGTTGGGCGAAGGCGAGGGAGAGGTTGTGGCGGGCGATGGCGTCGGTGGGCGTTTGGGCGACGGTGCGGGCCCAGGCGTTTGCGGCGGCGGGGAAGTCGCCGGCGCGGTAGGCGGCGGCGGGGGTGCTGCTCCCGCTGGCGACGGGCGAGGGGCGAGAGGAGATGGACGGGGTGTCGGCGGCGGGAAGTGATGGGATCGCGAAGGTGAGCGCGACGAGGGCGACGAAGGGGAAGAGGTTGCGGGGGAGGAAAAGGCGGAGCGGGGAGAAACCGGGGAGGCGGGTGGAGGCGAGCGCGGCTTCGGCGCGGGTGGTCCAATCGGAGGGGAGTTGGGCGTCGGCGCTGTAAAGAGCGCGGTCAGCTTCGAGCCAGAGTTGTTGCCAGGCGGGATCGGAGATGGCGGTCGCGGGCGGAGCGGCGTGGGGGATGCGGAGGAGGAGAGTGGCGTCGTGTTGCCACTGGAGGAGGGCGGGAAGTTGAGAGTTGAGAGTTGAGGGTTGAGAGTTTTTCAGCGCGGCGAGAATCGTGGCGAGGCGTTGGCGGGCTTCGCGTTGGGGGCGGAGGGGGTCGGTGGCGCGGGCGCGTTGAATGGCGAGGGCGAACCAGAGGAGCGGAAGGACCGCGAAGGGGGCGGCGGTGAGCCAGGCGAGGGTTTTTGGGCGGAGCGGGGTGAAGGCGATGTGCGAGCCGGGGAGAGGGTCGCGCGGGATGGCGTTGGGGGCGGCAGGGGGATCGGGGAGTTTGGGGGCGGCGGGGGTGGGTTGGGTGTCGGGACTGGTGGCGGAGGACGGATCGCGGGCTGTGGGCACCGCGCCTCCACTGGCGGGCGTGGGGGCGGTGATGGTGACTTGGGTGCGGGGCGTGCTGAGGGTTTTGTAGTCGCCGGCGACGGGGTCGAAATAGACGAAATTAATGGGACCGAGGTGGTAGGTGCCTTCCTTGGTCGGAACGAGGACGACGTCTTCGGCGAGGGTGACGTCGAAGAGTTTGCCTTCGGCGGGCGTGCGGCGGGCCTGGGGCTGGACGACGTTGAAGTCGCGGGAAACGGCGCGTTGGGGGAGTCCGGGAAGATCGGGCCAGTTGCCGGTGCCGGAGAGCTCGAGGGTCCAGGTGATGGGTTCGCCGGCGGCGGCGTTGGTGGGAACGACCTTGGAGGTGAGTTTGAAATCACCGACGGCGCCGCTGAAGCCAGTGGGGGGGGGCGGGAGCGGGCGGACGATGACGGCGGGGGTATCGGAAGTAACGGAGAGCTGTTCGATGCGGGGGGTTTGAAAGAGGCCGAAACCGATGCTGCCGCTTTGGAGATTCACGAGCTGGTTGGCGGGATTGAGGGTGAGCGGGCCGGGGTCTTTGGCGTAGGCGCGGGTTTTCTGGATGATGTGAAGGCGCGCCTCGTTGTTGGCGGTGGTTTCGAAAGGTTCGGGCTTGGTCCACTCTTCGGCGATGAGCGGGGCGGCATTCCACTCGACGAGGGTGCCGAGCTGGTTGAAGTGGCGGCGGGCGACGTCGAGGGTGTAGGTGAGGTCGAAGACCTGGCCGGCCCAGAGGCTGGCGGAGCTGGGCTCGAGGCGTGAGGAGACGTTGGCGTCGGCGGCGGAGCGGAGGGCGCCGCCGGTGAAGGCGGGGACCTGGATGTCGCCTTTGTCGGTGCGAACGGTGAAAGCGGGAATGGAGATGGGGCCGGAGCGGCTGGAGCGGGCTCGGTAGGTGAGGATGACCGAGTGGGTCATCGTGAAGTTGACGATGCTGGTTTGGGAGGAGCGGCCGGCGAAGGAGAAGGTGATGCCGTCGACGGCGGGGAGCTGCGGGTCGCCCTCGGGGCGGCAGTCTTCGAAGACGAGTTGGATTTCGGAGGGATCGCCTGAGGCGGCGGGTTCCCAGTGGGCGGATTGGGCGTGGGCGGTGGAGGCGAGGAGGGTGGTGGCGAGCAGAGCGGGGAGGAGGCGGAGAGTGAGGTGGCGAAGGGACGGCCGCAGAGAGGTCCAAAGAGGAGCGAGGAGGAGGGAGAGGAAATGCGGGAGGGCGGACATGGATACGGATGTCCCACTGGATTCTTCGCTTCGCTCAGAATGACAGAAGGTGGGGAGGGCGGATTTAGAGGCGGTTAGCATCGGGCGGGCGGGCACGTGGATTCTTCGCTTCGCTCAGAATGACGGAAGGAGGTTACCAGTCTTTTTTGGTTTTGCGGGGGGTGTCCGGCGACGGGTCTTCCATCAGTTGGAAGAGTTCGGCGGGGGAGTCCTGATTTTTGAGCTGTTCGAGCTTTTGGAGAGGGAGGGCGAGGTTGGGGTCGATGGGTTGAGGCGTGCCCTCCTTGCGCTCGGGGGCGCCGCCGACCTGCTGGGTTTCCTCGGGCGGGGGCGGGATGTTCTTTTCCTCCATGTCGCCGAAGGCGGACTGGTCTTCCTGGTTTTCCGGCGGCTGCTTCTGCTGCTGGTTTTCGGAGTTTTGAGGATCCTGTTTCTCGCCGGAGTCTTTTTGCTGTTGTTGCTCGTTTTGCTGCTGGTCGGAGGAGTTTTGTTTCTGCTGCTGGTCCTGCGACGGATCCTGGTTTTGTTGATCCTGCTTTTGCTGGTCGTCCTGATTTTTCTGGTCCTGGTTTTCCTGAGGCGGTGGTTCTTCGGGTTTTTGCAGGAGGGCTTCGAGTTCCTGGCGGAGCTTGGGCCAGTCGGCGGTTTTCGGGTCGAGTTGGGAGCCGAGGTCGACGGCGGTGAGGGCGTCGCGGACGGGACCTTCGGGGACTTGTTCTTGCGAGGATTGGAGGCGGGAGCCCCAGGTGACGGTTTCGCGGGCGAACTCGGCCCAGTCGCGGCCCGAACGGGACGCCGCCGTTGAGAGGCGCGAGACGATGCGAGAGAGGGCGGGTGGTTCCGGTGGTGGTGCGGAAGTGGGAGCCGAAGGGGTGGCGGCGAAGCTCCAAGATCCAAGAGTCCAAGCTCCAATGAAGCTCCAAAATCCAAGCACCAGGCGTGTGGTGCGTGATGGTGGAAGTCGGAGATTGGAGGATCTCTGGAGCTTGGTCATTGGAGCTTGGTGCTTCCGGCGAGTTCGCCGGTCAGCTCGCTGGCGCTCGCCGCTACGGGAGCGGCGTGGAGTTTGATTTCGCGGGGTTTGGGGCGGACGGGGAATTCGTAGTAGTAGCTGAGGAGGAGGAACCAGAGGGCGAGGCCGAGGGGCCATTGGAAACGTTCGACGAGGCGGACGGAGTTTTTCTCGACGAACTCGCCTTTGCGGCCGGTTTCGACGGTGGACTCGATGAGGGCGGCGAGGTCGATCCAGTTGGAGGCGTCGGTGTAGGTGCCTTGGGAGATGTCGGCGAGCTCGCGGAGGGTGGCGGGTTCGAGTTTGGAGAGCACGACGGCGCCGCGGTCGTCTTTGACGAGTCCGCCGGAGCCGTCGGGGATCATGGCGCCGGCGGCGGTGCCGACGCCGAGGCCGAGGACACGGATGTTTTTTTCGCGGAGTTCGTCAGCGCGGTCGCGCCAGTTGTCCTCGGTGGCTTCGCCGTCGCTGAGGACGATAAGAAAGCGGTCGGCGGCGGTGGAGGTGCCGAAGGCGCCGAGGGCGGTGTCGATGAGGGCGCCGTAGTTGGTGCCGCCTTCGGGAAGAAACTCGGGATCGAGCGCGGGGAGGAATTCGCGGAGGATCTCGTAGTCGGAGCTGAGCGGACTTTGGAGGAAGGCGGTGCCGGAGAAGACGATCAGGCCGATGCGTTCACCGTCGAGGCGCTCGAGGAGGGATTGGGTGAGGAGTTTGGCGCGGTCGAGGCGGGACGGTTTGACGTCGGGCGTGAGCATCGAGCGCGAGAGATCGATCGCGATGATGATTTCGCGGGCCTGGTCGAAAACGGGTTCCTCGAGACGGCCCCATTGCGGGCGGGCGGAGGCGAGGAGGGCGAAGGAAAGGCCGAGGAAGAGCCAGGGCCGCGCGGAGGCGCGGCGAGTTGAGAGTTGAGGGTTGAGAGTTGAGAGGCGGAGGGAGTGGGGGCCGGCTTCGGCTTGGAGGATTTTGGAGGGGGCGGAGGTGGCGGCGATGCGGCGACGGTGGGTCAGCTCCCAGATGAAGAGGGCAGCCGGGAGGAGGAGGAGCCAGAGGAGATGGGGGTGGGCGAAGGTCATTGGTCGAAGCACCAAGCTCCAAGATCCAAGCTCCAGAGAAGCTCCAATCGGAAGAAGTCTCCAATGAGTGAAGAATGGATCATGGCACTTAGGCGGCGGCGGGGGCGGCGAAAGAGCGAGGGCGGCTGCGGGAGAGGAGAGCGGCGAGGGTGAGGAGGGCGAGACCGGGGGCGGCGAACCAGGGGAAGAGTTCGGTGGTGAGAAGGTAGCTCTTGGCCTGGAATTCGATTTTCTGGGCGCGATCGATGGCGCGGAAGGCGGACTCGACGGTGCCGGTTTCGGTGGCGCGGAAAAAATGACCGCCGGTCATTTCGGCCATTTCGCGGAGCGCGGCTTCGTCGAGATCGGACATGATGCGACGATAGCCGAGCTTGCGGCCTTTGTCGTCGAAGACCGGGAAATGAACAAGGCCGTCCTTGCCGGCGCCGATGGTGTAAACGGGGATGCCGCGGGCGCGGGCGAGTTCGGCGGATTGTTGCGGAGAGAGGGAGCCGCGGTTGTTGGCGCCGTCGGTGAGGAGGACGACGAAGGCGCCCTGGCGCTGGCCGCCGGATTCGCGTTTGGCTTGTTCGAGGCGGGTGAGGGCGACGCCGAGCCCGTCGCCGATGGCGGTGCCGTCTTCGATCAGGCCGATCTTGATGCGTTCGAGCTGCCGGGAAAGCCAGTCGTGATCGAAGGTGAGCGGCGCCATGGTGTAGGCGCGGCCGGAGAAGAGCACGATGCCGATGCGGTCGGTGGAGCGGCGTTCGATGAAGGCCTGGATGATGGGTTTGATCGCCTGGAGGCGGTTGATGCGTTCGCCGGCGCGCTCGAAATCTTCGGACAGCATCGAGCCGGAGAGGTCGATGGAGAGCATGATGTCGTAGCCTTGAGAGCTGACCTCGCGTTTGTCCTCGATGCGCTGGGGGCGGGCGAGGGCGACGATGAGGAGGATGAGGCCGGTGACCGCGAGAGCGACGGGCCAGCGGGAAGCGGAGGCGAGCGAAGGGCGGTGCCAGGCGGCGGCGAAAGGGACGATGAGGACGGGGACGCGGCGGTTTCGCCGCAAAACGAGGACAAGCGCGAGAGCGAGAAGCGCGGCGAACCAGTAGGGGCTGTGGAAAGTGTAGGGCGTCATTGCGGCGAACCGAAGCTCCGAGCTCCAAGGTCCAAGCTCCAGTGAAGGACCAAAGGAGGCAAAGCTCCAAAGGTGGCGGTGGATGCTGGCGGGAGGTGGGACATCAGGGCGGGCGTGCACCTGGATTCTTCGCTTCGCTCAGAATGACAGGAGATTTTGGCGTGGTTGGAATTTGGTGGTTCTCTGGAGCTTGGTGCTTGGATGTTGGAGCTTCCGCGCGAAGCGCGGCGGCTAGCGCGCGGCGGTCATGCGGGCGTGGAAGAAGCGGACGAGGGCGTCGAGGCGGTTTTCGTCGGTGCCGACGACGAGGCGGCTGAGCGGGGCGGGGAAGAGCGAGCGCCAGGAGGCGTCGCGTTGTTCGCGCCATTGGGCGTGCGCGGCGCGTTCGGCGGCGCTGCCTTCGAGCGTGACGAGGCGGCCGGAGGTGGGGTCGTAGGCGGCGATGGCGTCCTGGGACGGGAGTTCGCGTTCCCACGGGTCGTCGACGCGGAAGCCCATGGTTTGGTAGCGGCGTTGGAGGACGGGCCAGCCGTCGGGTTGTTCGCGCGGGGGAAAATCGCTCAGCCAGAGGAGGACGGAATGTTTCGGGGCGGCGCGGGCGAGGAAGCGCCAGGGCAAAGTTGAGAGTTGAGGGTTGAGAGATGAGAGTGCGGGTGGCGGTTGGGCGAGGAGGGTGGCGGCGGAATGGAGGATGGCGCCGCGGCCGCGGACGGGTTGGCGGAAGAGGTTGCCGGTGGGGGAGGCGTAGACGAAGCCGACGCGGTCGCGGTTGACGGCGCCGAGGAGCATGACGAGGCCGGCGAGTTCGAGGAGGGCTTCGCGTTTGGACTGGGCGCCGGAGCCGAAGAGGAGGGACGGCGAGTCTTCGAAAACGACGAGCAGCGTGACCTCGCGCTCCTCGACGAATTTTTTGCGGTAGGGTTCGCCGAGGCGGGCGGTGACGTTCCAGTCGATGTCGCGGATGTCGTCGCCGAATTCGTAGCGGACGACCTGATCGAATTCCATGCCGCGTCCGCGAAAGGTGGAGCGGTATTCGCCAGAGAGGACGTTTTCCACGGCGTGGCGCACGCGCCATTCGAGCTGGCGGAGGAGCGCGAGCGGGGATTTGGCGTTGGAGGATTCCGCGGGCATGTTGTTATCTGGGAATCGTGCTCGTGATCTTACTCATGCTCGTGATCGGCGGCCGCAGTCGGTCGAGCACGAGCACGATTACGAGCATGAGCACGGATAGGACACGAGTAGGACGGCGATCATTTTGCCGGGACGGGCGTCTGTTCGACGACTTGGGCGATGATTTTGTCGGAGCTGATTTCCTCGGCTTCGGCTTCGTAGGTGAGGCCGACGCGGTGGCGCATGACCTCGGGAGCGAGCTCCTGGATGAGCGCGGGCGAAACGTAATCCTGGCCGCGGAGCCAGGCGAGGGCGCGGCCGGATTGGTAAAGGGCGAGGGAGGCGCGGGGGGAGGCGCCGAAGGTGAGCCAGCGTTTTCCTTTTTGCGCGGGATCGGCGAGGGCGCGCGTGGCGCGGACGAGTGACAGGATGTAACCCTGGACGGCGGGCGAGACGTGGATCTGATCGACGAGCGTGCGGAGCTGGAGGAGTTCTTCGCCGCTGGAGGCGGCGGCGAGGGCGGGCTGTTTCGTGACCTGTCCCCAGCGTTGCATCATCGAGGATTCTTCGTCGGCGGAGGGGTAGTCGACGAGGAGCTTGAAGAGGAATCGATCGGTTTGCGCTTCGGGGAGCGGGTAGGTGCCCTCCTGTTCGACCGGGTTTTGCGTCGCCATGACGAAGAATGGGCGCGGGAGCGGATGGGTTTGGCCGCCGATGGTGACCTGGCGTTCCTGCATGGCTTCAAGGAGCGCGCTTTGGACCTTGGCGGGGGCGCGGTTGATTTCGTCGGCGAGGAGGAGGTTGGCGAAGATGGGGCCGCGGTGGGCGGTGAATTCGCCGGTTTTGGGTTGAAAGATCATCGTGCCGACGACGTCGCTGGGGAGGAGGTCGGGCGTGAACTGGATGCGTTCGAACTGGACGCCGAGAGCGGTGCCGAGGGATTTGACGAGGAGGGTTTTGGCGAGGCCGGGCATGCCCTCGAGGAGGACGTGGCCGTTGGCAAGGAGGGCGACGAGGAGGCGCTCGATGGCGGCGTCCTGGCCGATGACGGCCTTGGCGATTTCGGCGCGGAGTTTTTCTGACCAGGCGGATCCGGTGATCATGTTTTGAAAGGGAGCTGAAGCGGACGGGGTGTGACTGGGAGGAGAGGGAGATGTTTCCGACGGAACGAAACGCGGTGGCCGAAACGCGGTTGCGTGCGGGCGGGGCGAGTGTCGTGTTGAGGACGAAACGAAACGCGAAAGGAAACGGAGCGCGATGGCATTACCAACTCAAATTTACGAGCGGCTGGCGGCGGTCGGGGCGCGGGCGGAGGACGTGGAGGAGCGATTTGTGCGTGGGAGCGGGCCGGGCGGGCAGAAAATCAACAAGACCTCGTCGACGGTGTGGCTGCGGCATGGGCCGAGCGGTGTGGAGGTGCGGTGTCAGGCGGAGCGGTCGCAGGCGGCGAATCGCGAGCGGGCGTGGGACGAGCTGTGCGGGAAGTTGGAAACGCGAGAGCGTGAGCGACGCGCGGCGGCGCAGCAGGCGCGCGAGGCGGAGCGACGGCGGAAGCGGCCGAAGACGCGCGCGCAGAAAGTGCGGATGATCGAAACGAAAAAGCGGCGCGCGAAGATCAAAGGCGCGCGGGGGCGGGTGAGCGGGGAAGGGTGAGGGGCGCGAGTCGACCGGATCTTCACGGTCGAATGGGGTCGGGATGGCACCCCGACCGGCGAGCTGCGGAATCTAGTCTAGACCTTCTCTGCCACGACGAGAAATTGACGCCCGAAGAACGGCCAGAGAAATGGCGCCGCGAGATAGAGACGGAGCATCGCGAGAGGATAGCGGGGCGCGTTCACCATTGAATAGGGGAGGAACCGGGCGTGGGAGAGGGTGACGCGATACCCGTTGTTTTCCAGGGCCTCGCCCAGTGACATCTCGGTGAGGCAAAGAAAGTGGTCCCAAAAGTCCCAATACGCGCCCTGCACGTATTTGATGTTGGGCCCGAGCGCCATAAGTCGCCCGCCTCGTTTCAGGCAACGGTGCGCTTCCAAAAGGGTATCCCGCAGAGCCTTTTTATCGGGAAGGTGTTCGAAAAAATTGCTGGTGAACACGACGTCGAGCGAATCGGGCGGCAGCGCCCAGAGCGTCGAGCAATCCTGGCGGAGGAAGATGATATCCTTGGCGAGAAATTCGGGAGAGCGCGGGTTCAGATCCATTCCGAACTTTTTTCCACAGCGAATGTGGTTGATGAATTCTCCGTAGCCGCAACCGAGGTCCAGCACCGCATCGGTTGGCCGCACAA
>JAEZAD010000351.1 GCA_023430565.1 Verrucomicrobiota bacterium | reverse complement strand
GCCGGCATCAAAGGCGTCGGCGAACAAGCCGCCCGCAACATCATCGAAGACCGCGACGCCAAAGGCCCTTTCGAAAACTTCGACGACTTCATCTCCCGCATGGACGGCCGCGCCATCAACAAGCGCGTCCTCGAGCACCTCGTGAAAACCGGCGCCTTCGACTACAGCGGCGCCTCGCGCAAAAAACTCTTCGACAGCATCGACGCTGCCATGGCCCAGGTCGCCGCCCACGCCCGCGACAAAGCCGCCGGCCAGCACTCCTTCTTCGACATCTTCAACGAATCGCCCGCGCCGCAGGCGCGCACTCCAGCTCTCAACTCTCAACCCTCAACTCTCAACTCCTCCGACGACGACTTCCCGTCGTCGGAAAAACTCGCCTTCGAAAAAGAACTCCTCGGCTTCTACGTTTCCGGCCACCCGCTCAACACCTTCGCCGGCCTCACCGACGCCATCGACACCTTCCCCGTCACCGAGCTCCTCAATCAATCCGACCGCACCGAATTCCGCCTCTGCGGCATCGCCGGCACGATCGCGAAGCGCCTCTCGAAAAAAGACAACCGCCCCTGGGCCTCCTTCGTCCTCGCCACCAAGCAAGGCGCGCTCCCGCTCAACATGTTTGCCGACGCCTACGAGAACTACGGCAGCGTCCTCGCCGAAAACGCCCTCGTGCTCGTCCAGGGCAACATCATCGTCAATCACGAGGGCGCACGCATTAACGTCAAAGAAGCCTACCCGCTCGAAAACCAGGTCGCCGGCCTGATCAAAAAGGTGGTCTGGCTCCTCCACCCGCAGCACCGCGAACTCTCCTCTTTCCTTCGCCAACTCCGCAGCACGCTCGACAAACAGTCCGGTGACACCCGCATCGAATTTGCTTTCGTCTTCACCGACCGCGTCGCCCCCTACGCCGAAGTCAGCACCGCGTTGAATTGGAAAATCAACGCCCCCGCCTTCCAGCAGCTCCGCGCCCATCCCGCCGTCGCCGGCGTCCAAATCACCACCCGCCCCCTCGAGCTAAAACAAGACCGCCGCTGGTCGAAGCGCAGTTAAACGAGGACGTAGCCGCCGGTCGATAACCACACCGCGTCGCGGGGACGGTATCGCAAATTGCACGTCAGCCCCGATTTTGCGGGCAACTCCTCGAGGCGTGAAGCCTCGCTAATTTCCTTCCCCGAAGACGCGAAATGTCTTCGCCACGCCTTCAGGTCAGGGGCGCGCCACCGATGTGATTCCCGCGGCGATACACCCGCATCTCTTCATGCAGTTCTTTCCCGGAAGCGTCAGCGCACCCTTGGGCCACAGCGCTGCCCGCGGCCTTGTTCTCCGTTCGCAACCGCGCGCCACGGACCACTCCTTCGTGCCCGTTCATCCCGCGCGGCCCCGCCCGCGGCTCCTTCCCGCCCTCGTCGCGTTTCTTTTGGGGGCGCACGCCCCCGCGCACGCGCAATCCGTTGCCCCGTCGCGTTCGGCGATCCCCGACGACCTGAAAGCGCTCAGCCTGGAGCAACTCATGGAGGTCAAGGTCGTCACCGCGACCCAGATCGAATCCGATCCGTTCGACCTGCCGTTCATGGCCAGCTCCCGCACCACGCGAGACTACGAACGCACGCTCCCTCGCACCCTGCCCCAATGGCTCGCCGACGAACCGGGCGTCATGGTGCAAAAGACCGCCAACGGCCAATCCTCGCCGTATATCCGCGGATTCACCGGTTTTCGCACTCTCTTTCTGATCGACGGCATCCGGCTCAACAACTCCACGTTCCGCGACGGACCGAACCAATATTGGAACACCGTCGACCCGCTCTCCGTCGCCCGCCTCGAAATCGTCAAAGGTCCCGCTTCTGTTCTCTACGGCAGCGATTCCATCAGCGGCACCGTCAATGCCCTCACCGCCGGTCCGCCCCAGGACGGTCGCGCCAGCAAATGGCAGACTCGCGCTCTCGCCCGCCTCAGCTCCGCCGAGGATTCCCATACTTTCCGCGCCGAGACGTCGGGGCCGCTCGCCTCTCAGACGCACGTCTTTCTCGGCGTCACCACGAAGTCGTTCGGCGATTTGCGAGGCGGCGATGATGTCGGCCGTCAGTTGCACACCAGTTACGGCGAATATGCCTGGGACACGAAACTCGAGCACATTTTCAGTCCCGGCTTGAAGCTCACCGTCGCCCATCAATCCGTCGCACAGGACGACATCTGGCGCACACACAGCACGGTGTTCGGCACGCATTGGGCGGGCCTGTCCACCGGCACCGATCGCGAACGTTCCATCGATCAACGGCGCCACCTCACCTACGCCCAACTCCACGCCACGCAGCTCACCGGCTTCGTCGAAGAGCTTCGCCTGAGTCTCTCCCATCACCAGCAACACGAGCGGCAAACCCGGATTCGCGCTAACCTTCGACGCGACGTCGCCTCCACCGATGTCGACACGTTCGGGGCCGATTTCCAGTTGCACAGCGTGACCCCCGTGGGCCGCTGGGTCTACGGCACCACGTTCTATCGCGATTGGGTCGCCTCCAACAACGATCGCTACCGTCCCGACGGCTCGTTTGAGCGCTCCGATATCCAAGGCCCGGTCGCGGACGACGCGATCTACGACATCGTCGGTCTCTACGCGCAGGATCAACTTCCGTCCTGGGGCCCCGTCGATTTCACGATCCGAGGCCGCTACGATTCCGCGACCGCCCAGGCGGGGCGTCTGCTCGATCCGCTCACGGGCCAGCCCGATACACTCGACGCCAGCTGGGATTCCTTTGTTGGCAGCGGCCGCGCCACCCTGCGCGCCGGCCAGCACTGGCAGTGGTTTGCCGGCGGATCGCAAGGCTTCCGCGCTCCCAATCTCTCCGATCTCAGCCGCCTCGACTCCGCGGCCAGCGGCCAGATCGAAACGCCGTCGACGCATGTTTCGCCCGAATACTATTTCATCCGCGAAGCCGGCGTTAAAGCCCGCTACGGCCGCCTCGAACTCGCCGCCGGCTACTTCCATACGCAGATCGACGGCATGATCATCCGCTCGCCCACCGGCCGGATCCTCGGCGGCCTCCCCGAAGTCACCAAACGAAACTCCGGCGACGGTTTCGTCCACGGCTTCGAGTTCCAGGCCCGGGTTCCCCTCTCCGCCGATTGGTCGCTCGACAGCGCATTCACGTCCATGGACGGGGAACTCACCGTGTTCCCCACGGCCGACCCTCGGGTGCGGGTGCGCGAACCTGTCTCCCGACTCATGCCTCTGACGACGCTGGTCGGCTTCCGCTACGAACCCCTGACGCGGCCCTACTGGCTTTCGATTTCCTGCACCGTCGCCGGACGCCAATCAAAACTCTCGAGCAGTGACCGCACGGACACCGAGCGCATCCCACCCGGAGGCACGCCCGGCTACACGACATGGACGCTGCGCGGCGGCTGGCGCGTGAACCGGAATTTCACGCTTTCGGCCACGATCGAAAATCTCACGAATGAAGATTACCGCATTCACGGCTCGGGAATAAACGAGCCCGGACGAAATTTCGTCCTCTCCGCGATCATCCAGCTCTAGTCAGCTGGCCCGCCTCCGCCCCATGCGAACTCCGTCCGGCCCGCGACGCCGCCGCGGTCTTTCCCGCAGGGAATGGCTTTGGGCCCTTCTTGGCATCGGAGCCACCCTCTTCGGAGGACGGACGCTGCATGCCCAATCGGTGACCACGGAATACCAGGTGAAGTCGCTCTTCATTCTTAATTTCATGCGCTTCGTCGACTGGCCGGCGGACACGTTCCCCGACGCGAGTGCGCCTTTCGTTGTCGGAACCGTGGGCGACAATCCCTTCGGTCCGCTTCTCCGCGATGCGGTGCGCGACCAGCAGGTGCGCGGCCGGCGACTCCTCGTCAAGGAACTCGGCCCGCACGATAACCTCGCCCAGTGCCACCTCTTGTTTATCAGCCGATCCGAGCGGGAACGCCTCGGCGGCATTCTCTCGAGCCTCCGCTCCTCGCCCACGCTGACGATTAGCGAGCTGGAGCAATTTTGTCAGGACGGCGGCATGATCCGGTTCGTCACGCTCGACGGAAATGTCCGCTTTGAAATCAACCCATCCGCCGCCGCCCGCGCACAACTGCAGGTCAGCGCGAAGCTCCTCACGCTCGCGCGCGCGATCGTCGATCCACCGCCCGCCCGCGCACCATGAACCTCCTGCGCGACGCTCCCATCCAGCGGAAACTGACGGCCGTCCTCATGCTGGCGAGCACCGTGACCTTGTTGCTGGCCAGCACGAGCATGGTCGTGTGGCAGTGGTTTCACGTCCGCGCGACCATCGTCCACGACCTTTCGATCCAGGCCCGCATTCTCGCCGCCAACTGCACCGCCTCCGTCGCTTTCAACGATGCCGCGACCGCCAACGAGCTGCTCAGCGCCCTCAGGATCAAGCCGCACCTCACCCACGCCCGCCTCGAGCTGCCCGATGGCGCAACGTTCGCCGAATACGTTGCGCCCTCTCGCCCCCGCACCGGGGAGCCCCACGCCTCGGGCACCGGCCTCGATCTCACGGGCGCTTACCTCACGGTCGTCGAACCTGTTCTCCTCGACGGCAAACGTCTCGCCCACCTGCGGCTCGAGTTCGCCTTTGCTGAAACCCGCCGCGAGATTGTAGCGCCCTACGTCGCCATCACCTCGGTCATCTTCGTCGCCAACCTCCTGCTCGCCTTTTTCTTTTCCGCGCGCCTCCAGCGGCTGATCTCGCTTCCGATCCTCAAGCTCTCCGCCGCCGCCACCCGCATCGCCGAACACGAAGACTACTCCGTCCGCGCCGAACCCGGAGGCAGGGATGAGCTGGGGCGGCTGACCCTCGCCTTCAATACCATGCTCGCGCGCATCGAAGCCGGCGACACCGCCCTGCGTCGGGCCAATGCCGATCTGGCGGCCGAAATGGCCGGGCGCGCCCAGCTGAATCGCGAACTCATCGCGCTCTCCCGCCGCGCCGGCATGGCCGAAGTCGCGAGTGGCGTGCTCCACAACGTCGGCAATGCCCTCAACAGCATCAACGTTTCGGCGACAATCGTGCAGGACCAACTCGCCGCCAGCGAACTGAGCAATCTGCTGCGCGCAGCCGAGTTGATCCGCGCCCACCCGACCGATCTTCCGGATTACATCGCCACTCACCCAAAAGGGCGGCATCTTCCTCAATTTATCGTCGAGGTCTCCGAGGCACTCGCCGCCGAACACACGACCTGGCGCGAAGAACTTTCCGCCCTCGCGAAAAACATCAGCCACATCAAGGACATCGTCACCGCCCAGCAAAGCTACGGCAAGGTCGCCGGCGTCATCGAGCGCCTCGCCGCCCACACCCTCGTCGAGGACGCGCTGCGTCTCATCCAACCCGCGATCGAACGCCTCGGCCTGACCCCCGTCTGCGAACTCCAACCCGTGCCCGAAGTCTCCGTGGATAAACACAAGGTGCTGCAAATCCTCGTAAACCTGCTGAAGAATGCCGTCGACGCGCTCCGCCCCCTCCCGCCCGATCGGCGGCAGCTCCTCGTGTCGCTCGCGCCCGCCGGTCCCGATCGCATCCGCATCGCAGTGATCGACCACGGCGTCGGCATTCCCCCCGCCAACCTCCGAAAAATTTTCACGCACGGCTTCACCACCCGGCCCGACGGCCACGGCTTCGGCCTGCACGCCGCCGCCCTCGCCGCCCGGGAGCTGGAGGGTTCGCTCACCGTGCACAGCGCCGGCGCCGGACATGGCGCCACGTTCACCCTCGAGTTGCCCCTTCATCCATCGCCCTCTGCCACCTATGAACGCGAGTAATCTCCCGCTGCCACGCATCCTCGTGATCGACGATGCCGCCCCCATCCTCGCCGACTTCCGCAAGATCCTCTGTCCAGCGTCCACCGCGTCGCCCGGCCTCCGCTCCACCGCCAGCGCGCTCTTCGGCGACGCCGAGCCCAGCGGCACGCCCGCCCCGTCGTTCGCAGTCGATTGCGCCTCCCAAGGCGAAGAAGGTCTGGCCCTGCTGCAACGCGCGCTCGCCGAGGGCCGGCCGTATGCGGCCGCATTCGTCGACATGCGCATGCCGCCCGGGTGGGATGGCTTGGAAACCATCCGTCACCTCTGGGCCGCCGATCCTTCCCTCCAGGTCGTCATCTGCACCGCGTATTCGGACTATTCTTGGGAGCAGGTCGTTCGCAGCATCGGTCAAAGCGATAGCCTCCTCTTCCTGAAAAAACCGTTCGACAACATCGAGGTGCTCCAGCTCGCCCACGCGTTGACGAAAAAATGGGAGGTCACCCGTCGCGACCGCGATCGTCTCGCCCAACTCGACGAAGCGGTCCGCACCCGCACCGCCGAACTGCGCGCCGCCGAGGAACGCTTCTCCCAAGCCTTCAACGCCTGTCCGCTCCCCCAGGCGATCCAGGACTTGGAGACCGGCGAGGTGCTGGAGATCAACACCGCCCACGAAAGCTCCTCAGGCCTTACCCGCACCAAGATCCTCGGCCTCACCCCGGAAACCTGCGGCCTCGGCCTCGATCCGCTCCGCTGGCGCGGGCTCCTCACAAAGCTGAAGAGCGGCGAAACCATCGACGAATGGCCGTTCACCTTCCGCGGACCCGTCGGCCCGCCCCGCGAATTCCGCTGCTCGGGCCGGGCCGTGACGATCGCGGGCCGGCCCTGCGCCGTATGGGTGTTTCGCGACGTCACCGATCAAATCCACCTCGAGCAGCAATTCCGCCAGGCCCAGAAAATGGAAGCCGTCGGCCAGCTCGCCGCCGGCGTCGCGCACGACTTCAACAACCTGCTCACCGTCATCCTCAGCTACACCAGTTTCGCGCTCGAGGATTCGTCCGTTTCCGAACCCCACCGCACCGGCCTCTCCCAAGTCTGCGCCGCCGCCCAGCGCGCCGCCGCGCTCACCCGCCAGTTGCTCGTGTTCAGCCGACGCCAGATCACCAACCCCGAACCCCTCGATCTCGGCGAGACGCTGACAAACCTCCGCAAAATGCTGGACCGCCTGCTTCCCGAACGGATCACCCTCGAGTGGCAATGCTCGCCGGACCTGCCCCTCGTCACCGCCGACGCCGCCAATCTCGAGCAAATCGTCATGAACCTCGTCGTGAATGCGCGCGACGCCATCCCCGCCGCCGGAAAAATCCGCCTCGGACTGCGCGCCATCACCCTCCACCCCGGAGACACAGGCCGACATCCCGACGCGCGCGCCGGCCGCTTCGTGTGCCTGACCGTGGCCGATAACGGCACCGGCATGGACGAATCAGTTCTCGCACGAATTTTCGAACCGTTCTTCACCACGAAGAATGTCGGCGAAGGCACCGGCCTCGGCCTGTCGACCGTCTACGGTATCGTTCACCAGCACGAAGGCTGGATCGAGGTCGACAGCACGCCCAACGCTGGCACCACGTTCTCCGTGTTCTTTCCGGCGATCGCCGATCAAGTGTCGCCCGCGGTCGTCTCGCCCGCGGACGGCGAGGCGGGCAGCACGTCGGCCGGGCGCGGCGAACACATCCTGCTCGCGGAAGACGAACCGTTCGTGCGTGAAACCGCTCATCTCGTCGCCACCCGGGCCGGCTATCGCGTCACCCTCGCGGTCGACGGCCCCAGCGCGATCCGTGCCTGGTCCACCACCACCGTGCCCTTCGACCTGCTCCTGACCGACATGGTCATGCCGAATGGAATGACCGGCGCCGAACTCGCCGCGAAACTCCGCGCCGAAAACCCGCGTTTGAAGGTGGTCCTCTCGACCGGCTACAGCAACGACCTCCTCGAGCAAGGCGCCCAGGCCCTCGAAGGCGCCCGGCTGCTCCTCAAGCCGTATGACAGCACCGAACTCCTCCAGGCCTTGCGCGAGGCCCTGGACGCTCGCCCTGCGCCTGCCGCGGAAGCCCCTCCGGCGCTGGCCCGGCCCCTCGTCTAGCAGCGCCGGAGGTTCCGCGGCCTTCCGCCGCCATCACGGCGCCGCTCCGCCGCCCCCGCGCCGTCGCAGCACCGCCATCACCGCATCGCTCCCGATCGTCTTCGGGGCGACGAACGCCCCCGCATCGATCAGCATCTCCATCACGCGGCCGTATTCACCTTTCGGATTCGCACAGTTCTCCGACCCGTGCGCGCACCATCCGCTCGGCGGCGCGCCAAACCTCCGGTCGCACCCGCTCAACTCCACCCCGCGCGCGATCAACACCCGCACCGCCTCCGCCCAACCATACCACGCCGCCCAATGCAGCGGCCGCTCGCCCCATTCCCCGCTCACGTCGACACCCAGGCCCGCCTCGGCGATCGCGCCCAATGCCTCCGCCCGTCCTTCCCGCGCCGCCATCAACGCAATCAGTCGATCGTGCGCGCCCAGCTCACCCACCATTCCCGGCTTCCGCGTCAGCATCGCTTTCGCTCCCGCCGCATCGCCCCGCATGCACGCGCCGATCAACGCATCCGTGTCCTCCACCTCCGTGCGCGCACCGTTCTCCGCGAGCAACCGCGCCACCTCCACGCGTCCGCCCCGCACCGCCAGCGCATACGCGGTGCGCCCATACGCGGTCTTCACCTCCAAGTCCGCGCCGTGCTTCAACAGCAACGCCACCATTTCTGCGTCCCAATTGTGATTCACCGCCCGATGCAGCGCCGTCTCCGCCACGCCGCGCGCCTGACTCACGACGTTCGGATTCGCCCCATGCTCCAACAACCACCGCACGCCCGCTTTCATTGCCGGCGTCGGCTGCGCGTAACCGAATAAAAAATACAGCGGCGTGTTGCCCCACGTGCGATCCACGCCCGAAAAATCGCATCCGAACTCCGCCAGGACCTCGAGCGAAGCGACATGGTTGTGCTCCGCCGCGTGATAACGCGATTCGCCGTCGTTCGGATTCGCCCCCGCCGTCAACAAAACCCGCGCCAGCTGCGGATAATCGTTCACGCCGGTCGCCCCATACAGCGCCGGCAAAGGCGACTCCGGCCAGTCGCCATGAATCCAAAATGCATTCGCATCCGCTCCGTTTTCTAACAACGCGCGCGCGATCCCCGCCCGCTCCGCGTCGCCGCCACCACACCGCCCGAAACACCCATACAACAACACCGGCCACTCCCGCGGCCCGCCGCGCTCCGTCCCCAATCTTTCCCACCCATACGCCTCTGCCCGCCCCAGCGCCGCCGCCGCCCAGATGCTCCGCGTCGCGAGCTGCGGCCGCTCCCTCAGGATCTCATCGACCGCCTCCCGCTCCCCCTCAAGCGCCGCCTCGATCAACCGCGCTTCCGCCGCATCGATCTCGCGCGTTTCCACGTGCAGTTTCAGCTTCGCCCAGCTCGCGTAGCCATACTCGCGCGCCAGCACCCGCTGCGCGTCGTGCAGCGCGAAATCGTCCGCTGCGATCCTTTCATCCGCCACCCGCCGCAACGCTTCCGCACGTTCTGCGTGCACCGCGTCCAATAACTCCTTCGCCTGCTTCTTCAACTGGCCCAGATCGGGCCGCTCCGGCAACTGCTTCGAGTTCATAAAACCTCCATGCTTTTGCCTGTGGTCCGCGTGCAGGCAGCGTGAAGGTTGAACTGTTCTCGCATTGGCAGGTGGGCTCAGCCCTTTCCGCGGACCCGGATGCACCCTGAGTGCGCCGCCAACCTGCCGCATTCGCGCTCCGCTTCAACTTCCTTTTGCATCAGCGCCAAAACCGGCTCCTCGCCGCTTCCGCCCTGATCCAGATCCGCAACCGAACACCCGCAAGATCCAGCCTGCGCGCCCAACACCGAAATCGACGTCGCCCTCTTTGCGTTCTTTGCGCTTAATCCCGACTGCGTTTGGATCATCAGACCTTCGGACCCCGCCCATGCCTTCGCTCCTCACCGCCATCGTCGTCAGCGCCTGCCTCGGCGCCCTCGTCGGCCTCATCCGCCAATGGAGCGATCAAAGATCGAACCCCACCGAAACCGATTTCGGCGGCGTGCGCACCTACACGTTCTGGGCCATGCTCGGCTGCGTCGGCGCCTACGCGAGCGACCTCACCTCGCCCGCCCTCCTGGCCGTCATCTTCGTCATCGTCGGCGCCCAACAGATCGTCGCAAAATTCCGCGCCACCGCCGGACCGCATCCCGGCGGCACCACCTTCGCCTCGACCCTCCTCACCCTGCTCACCGGCGGCCTCGTCTTCTGGGACGAGTTGCCCGCCGCCGCACTCGTCGCCGCCACGACGATGGTCCTCCTCGGCAGCAAACAACCGCTGCACGCCTGGACGCGTTCCTTCACCCGCGACGACGTCCGCGCCACGCTTCAATTCGCCGCGATCACCGGCGTGATTCTTCCCCTCGTCCCGCATCGCGACATCGGTCCTTACGAAGCCTTCAATCCCTTTTCGACGTGGATGATGGTCGTGCTGATTTCCGGCCTCAGCTTCGCCGGCTACATCGCCATGCGCATTCTCGGCGCCGGCGCCGGCATCGCCGCCACCAGCCTCCTCGGCGGGATTGCCTCCAGCACCGCCACCACCCTCGCCTTCACCCGCCGCAGTCGCGAAGACCCCGCGCTCTCCGACACCTACGCGCTCGCCGTCGTCATCGCCTGCACCGTCATGCTCCCCCGCGTGATCGTCGCCACCGCCGTCATCGACCGCGACTTCGCGCTCACGCTCGTTCTTCCTTTCGCGATCCTCGCTGCTCCCGGCGTGCTCTACGCCGCCTGGTTCTGGCTCCGCCGACCGCCACCGGCACGCAGCAAAACCAAACTCGATCTCTCGCGCCTGCGAAATCCCCTCGATCTGAAAACCGCCATCAAGTTCGCCGTCCTCTACGCGATCATCGCCTTCCTCGTGAAAGCCGCACCGCAACTCGGCCTCGCCGAAAGCCTCCTCCCGCTCAGCTTCGTTTCCGGCCTCACCGACATGGACGCAATCTCGCTCTCGATGGCCCGCAACGGCGCCGGCGAAAACGCGCCCGCCGGCCTCGCCACCCAAGCCGTCGTCCTCGCCGCCATCGCCAATACCCTGCTCAAAGCCGGCTTCGCCATCTCCCTCGGCTCGCCCGCCCTCCGTCTCCGCGTCGCCCTCGTCCTCGGCGCCACCGCCCTCACCGGCGCTGCGTGGTTGCTCCTCGCGAATTAGCGCTATTTCGCCGAACGAGCTCCCTCGGCACGAGAAGTCGTTTTGGCCGACTGCGCCAGCGGCTTCAACCAGAAGGCCACGCCTTCACGTTTCCAGCCTTGCTTGGTCAAATCCTTCACTTGGTCGGAGGCGATCACCCAAAGCGAATGCTCTTTCTGCGTGAGCCGGTGCACTTCGACGCCTTCCGGAACCGCTTTCGTGAAGGCATACCCAAGCATGCCTTCATCGGCGAACCCCGCTTTCCGATGCGCCGCCATCTTGGCAGCATCGACCTCGAACATGCGGATCGTGCGGTCGTCGCCCGCTTTCGCCATCCGATGCAACGGTCCCCGGTCCTCCCCCCCCGTCAATGCCAGCAATCCCGTCCCACTCGCCTTCCACCCGTCCTTCTCAAGATTGGTCTTTTCGACGGGATCGGTAACGAAGAGAGATTCCTTATTTTCTTTATCGAGGAGAAGCCAGGATTGGACGGTGTCCGCACTTACCCGGCCGAAAAGTCCGCAGGTTGCGAGGAGGGCGATAAATAGAAGGCGATGGGTTACCATGACCCTTTCAGACATCGTTTTCGTCCAAATGTCCACCGCGTCATCGTGTTTTTCACCGCCGACGTGCAGCGGCCATGTCTCATGGTTGCTCCGCGATCTCCTTCAGCCAGGACTTTCCGTCGAGTTTTTCTTTTGCGCTTTTTGGGTCTATTTGCGGCCATGTCTCTCTCATGGACACGTCGCGCAAACCCTCCTGGCTCCGCGCCAAACTTCCCAGCGGCCCCGGCTTCGCCGCCACGCGTCGCCTCGTGGACGACAACCATCTCCACACCGTCTGCCAAAGCGCCCAATGCCCCAACCTCGGCGAATGCTGGTCGCGCGGCACCGCGACCGTGATGATCCTCGGCAACATCTGCACGCGCTCCTGTAATTTCTGCGCGATCGCCACCGGCCGCCCCACCGAACTCGACCTCGGCGAACCCGCGCGCGTCGCCGACGCCGTCGCGAAAATGAATCTCCGCCATTGCGTCATCACGAGCGTCGCCCGCGACGAACTCGACGACGGCGGCGCCAGCGTCTGGGCCGCGACGATCCGCGCCATCCGCCACCGCAATCCCAAAACCGCCATCGAAGTCCTCACGCCCGACTTCAAAGGCAACACCGCCCACGTCGACGTCGTCCTCGACGCTAAGCCCGACATCTTCAACCACAACCTCGAGACCGTCGAACGCCTCCAAAAGCCCGTCCGCGTCCAGGCCCGCTACGACCGCTCCCGCTCCGTCCTCCGCCACGCGAAAAGCCGCGGCTTCACCACCAAGACCGGCATCATGCTCGGCCTCGGCGAAACCAAGGAAGAGCTCGAGCAAACCCTCCGCGACATCGCGTCCGACAAGACCGACATCCTCACGATCGGCCAGTATCTCCAGCCCACGTCCAAACACCTCCCCGTCGCCCGCTGGGCCCCGCCGGAAGAGTTCGTTCACTGGAAAGAATTCGGCCTCTCCCTCGGTCTCGGCGTCGTCGAGAGCGGCGCCCTTGTCCGCTCGAGCTACCACGCCGACGAACAATCGCTGAAGTTCACCGGCGAGGAACATCTCAACACCCAGAACGCCCTCGCGTCCTGATCCGTGCGCCTTCCTCGCGCTACGAGCGCGAGCGAGTGGCTTCCGCGTCGTTAGGAGCCGCTCGTCCCGACTTGTCCGGGTGCGCGTAGGGCGTCTGCGTCGTTTTTCCGCCTCGCCGCCAGCCACCAAGCCAGCGTTCCACACCCCGCGAAACCGATCGCGTTGATCGTCCCGTGCAGCGCCCGCATCCACGGAATATCCAGCCACGGCCACGGCGCGAAAACCCCGCGCACGCCATACAACGCTGACAACACCATCCCCGCCGCCAGCGAGCACCCCGCCATCACCCACAGGCACCGCACACTCACCGCCCACCGCGTCCCAATCCCCAACCATACGTGAACGACGGCCACCGCCACCCCTGCCGCCGACATCCATATCGCCGCCACCCGCTCCACCGCGCCACCCCACGCAAGCTGTGTCGCCGTGATTCCCACCGCCACCGCCGGCACGCCCGTAATCACCGCCAACGCGATCGCCGCCGTCACTTTTCCCGGCGCCACCGCTCCCAGCGCCCGCCCCGCCAGCACCGGCAGAATCAAACCTGCATAATGAAAATGCACCGCCGTCAGCAGCACAATCTCCTCGCTGAACCCCAGCGGCTGTAACCCGGCCCGATCCGCCAGCAGCCACGCCGCCCCCACCGCCGCAAACACCAACCCCGCCTCATTGCACCACGCCACCGGTCGGGCCGCCGGGCTTCTCCACAATTCCACCGCTCCGCTCCCTGCCAGCATTGCCAGCACTCCCGCCCACGCCCCCGCCAGCAACACCGCTCCCACTCCCGGCTCCAACCCAAAACTCACCGCGAGCAACAAAGCGCCCGGCAGCTGCCACCGCGCCGCCCACCCGAGCGCTTGCCGCGCCGTCGCATTCCGCGCCCGCCCATCGGCCACTTCGATCACCATCGGCACCAACACCAGCGCTGCCAAAACCACCAGCGCCTCCGCCCA
>JAEZAD010000342.1 GCA_023430565.1 Verrucomicrobiota bacterium | reverse complement strand
GATCGCCGCTCGTCGTCCGCTCGTTTACCAGGTGCATGATTTGGACTCCAACTGGCTCGAACCCGCGCGCGCTCATCTCCTCGACCGCGCCTTCAAGCTCGCCTGCTTGCGCGAAGCTCATGCCTGGATCGTCCACGAGTCCAGCAGCCTCTCTCCCCTCGACCGCATCGCGCCGCGGCCAGCCTCCATCGCCATATGCCCGCTCGGCGATTATGCCGGGTTTCACGGCCCGCCCGTCGCGCGGTCCGAGGCGCGCCGCCGCTCGGGTCTGCCGGAGAACGAAACAATTTTCCTCTACGCCGGATATGCCGGCACTCGCCGCAATCCCGCGGCGACCGCCACCGCGTTCACGCGTCTCGGCGCCCCCAACGCCCGCCTCATCATCGCCAGCCGCAACGCCCGCCGCTATCTGCCCACCGACACGCCTCGCATCGAAGTCCGCGACGAATTTCTCGAAAACGAAACCGTCCGGGATCTCTACTGCGCCGCCGACTGGATCGTGATGCCCGGCCGAGCCTACCTTAACTCCGCCGTCGTCCGCACCGCCCTCAGCTACGCCCGCCCCGTCATCTGCATCGATTTCGGATCGCAATCCGACATGGCGCGCAACGCCGCTCTGTGGCTCGAGGACGATTCAGAGCCCGCCCTTCACCAACAACTCTCCCGCGCCTCGGCCATGACCGCGGACGAATATCAACGCTACAGCCGCGCCGCCGCCGCCCGGAGCGCGGAGCGTTCCTGGAGCGAGTCCACGCGGACCTACGTCTCCCTGCTGGAGCAGCTCCGCCAGTCGGCCGCGCGTCAGCCTTCATCCGGCCCACGCGACTGATTTTTTCTTTCCCCTCGATACGCTTTCGCGCTCACCCCGCCGCCCAGCCTTCTCGATGAAACAGCCCCTCACGCGACACCCCACGCACACCGTCATCGCCCGCAAAGCCCCCGCCGCCTCATGATCATCACCCGGCTCCAAGGCGGTCTCGGCAACCAGATGTTCCAATACGCCGCCGGGCTCGCGCTCGCGGAACGCCGCCGCACCGTGCTCAAACTCGACGTGTCATGGTTCCGCGAATACTCCGAATACGAGGCTCACAACCGCTACGCCCTTTCCTGCTTCAACATCACCGAGCAGTTCGCCACCCAGGACGAAATCGACCGCGTCGCCGGCGTGAAACTCACCCGCGCCGAACGTTGGTCGGTCGCTCTCGCCGAACGCCTCCGCTTCTACCGCTACGCGCGCCGGCATGCCGGGCCTTCGCACGTGCACTACGAGCCCGCGGAGGGCTTCTCCCCCGCGTTCTTGGACCAGCCCAACCACACCTACCTTTACGGCATGTGGCAATCGGAGGACTATTTCACGCCCATCGCGAACCTTGTCCGCCTCCACTTCAGCTTCCGCTATCCGCCCCAGCCGGCCGCCGACGCCATGGCCCAGCACATCCGGTCGAACGGCCCTTCTGTCGCCGTCCACTTCCGCCGCGGCGACTACGTGCGCAATACCAGCTTCAGTCAAGGCTTGGGTGTGGTGCCACTCGACTACTACGAGCGTGCCGTCGCCCTCATTCGCGAGCGATTCCCCCACTCGGTGCTCTATGTTTTTTCCGATGACATCGATGCCATCGAACGCGAATTTCACCCCTCCGGGCCGCACGTCTTCGTCCGCGCCACGCAGCCCTGGCATTCGTTCGACAAGATCCGCCTGATGAGCCTCTGCGATCACGCCATCCTTTCCAACAGCACATTTGCCTGGTGGGCCGCGTGGCTTAATCCGTCGCCGTCGAAGGTCATCGTCGCCCCCCGCCCCTGGTTCGCCAGCGAATCAGTCCATTCGGCCGAACTCGTCCCTGAACCCTGGATACAACTGCCCCGCCTTCGCTGATTGCCCCATGCTTCGTTCCTCGCTCCGGCTCCTCCGCTCTCTTGTCGACCGTTCGCTGGCCAAAACCCTGCCTTGGGACGGCAAGCTCGACCGCCTCGAGGGCCGGCTGGAGCGTCTCGAAACTCTGACGCAAAAAACCTTCGCGCAGCTCAATCTGGCTCTCCCCGATCTCACGTTCGTGGAACAGATGTTTGTCGCTGCCCACGGCTATATCCCCGACCTCGACGCCCCGCGCACCTTCAACGAGAAGCTCGCCTGGACCAAGCTCCACCGTCGCCAGCCGATCTATTCCGAGCTTGCCGATAAATCCCGCTGCAAGCCTTGGGTGCGCCAGCGCCTCGGACCGGAGTTCGTCATCGATTCGCTCGCCGAATACGACTCGGTCGACGAGATCGACTTCGCCGCGCTGCCCGCGTCGTTCATCATCAAACCAAGCCACGGCTCCGGGTGGACGGTCGTCGTTCGCGACAAGACCGCCGTCGACATCGCCGCCATCCGCACGCAGCTGCACGGCTGGATGACCTCCAATTATTTCCTCCTGCACCGGGAGCCGCAGTATCGGACCATCGTGCCCAAGCTTGTGGTCGAACCCCTTCTCCTCGATGCGAGCGGAAACCTTCCCGTTGACTATAAATTCCACTGCTTTCACGGCCGCGTGGAATTTGTGCAGGTCGATCTCGACCGACACACCCAACACAAGCGGAACTTCTATGATCGCCATTGGGAATTACAGCCTTTCAACATCTCTCCCACGGGACCTGACGGCGGACCGCGCTACCCCAACGGCCCCCAGGTGGAGCCGCCCAAGCCGCTTCCGATCCTCATCGAAATCGCCGAAAAGCTGGCCGCGCCCTTCGATCACGTTCGTGTCGACCTCTATCTCGTTTCCAATCGGATTCTCTTCGGAGAACTGACGTTCCTTCACGAAGGCGCCAACGCACCTTTCTTTCCGCGAAAATGGGACCGCATCTGGGGCGACCTCTGGCACCTGAATCCCACCGCAACCAAGTGATCCCGACCCGCGGCTCCCCAATCACAGCCTCCACCGTGAAGAGCTCCTCCCGCTCACCGCAAGCCGCCGTCTTCTATTCGACCGTGCGCAACTGGGGTTGGGGTGCCCCCGACTATGTCTGGCCCATCGCCGCCGCCGAACTCGCGCAACGCGGCGTGCCCGTCGTCGCCGTCTGCCGTCCTCAGATCCTGGACCGTCCGCAAATCCGCGCGCTCGCCGAACAGGGCGTCCAACTCTTCCGCCAGCCCCCGCTGGTCTACCGCCGCGGCCGCCTCTCCGACCTCAAATCAATCTGGCTTCGCTACGCCTCTTCGACCCGCGCGCTTCGTCGCGCCCTGCGCCACGCGCTCCGTCCTCACTACTTCATTGAGCAGTCCGGCTCCTACGACTTTCTCGACGAGCCTTTGCTGCTCGATTTCATCGAGTCGACTGGCGCAACCTACGACGTCGTCTTCCGTTCCAATCAACCCAAGCCGCCGATGGCTGCGGAAGACCGCCGGTGTGCAACCCTGTTTCTAGAAGCGGCGAGTCGCACACTTTTCAACTCGCGATGGACACGCGAAATCACCGAGCTCCAGTTGCTCCACCGTTTCACCAACGCCGCCTATATCCAGCACCTCGTTCGATTTCCTCACGAGTCGCCCCTCCCCTGGCCCGCCGACAACACGCTTCGCCTCGCATCCGTCAGCCGGCTCGACTGCCATCACAAAGGGCTCGACGCCCTCCTTCAATCGCTGGCGCTGCTCCCGTCCACGCTTTCGCCGTGGACCCTGGACCTCTACGGCCACGGCCCCGACGAGTCCTACCTTCGACAGCTCGCCACCGTGCTGCGGCTCGACGACCGCGTCCGCTTCCACAGCGCCACCGACGACATTCGCGGCCTGTGGACACGCTGCCACTTGCTCCTCCTCGTGTCTCGCTACGAGGGCCTCGCTGTCTCGATGCTCGAGGCCATGGCGTGCGGCCGCCCTGTCCTGCGCACACCCTACGGTGGCTGCGCCGAATGGATCGTTCCGAACGAAACAGGTTTCGTCTGCCCGGCCGCCGAACCTTCACTCATCGCTCAGTCGCTGGCCGAAGCCATGCAGTCTTCTTCACGCTGGCCCGAAATGGGCCGCGCCGCCCACGCCCGCATTCGTCGCCAGCTGACTTTGTCTCCCGAATCCATCTTCCTCGATCCGTTCGAACACGGGACGCCGTCCGCCGGCAAGCCATGATGAACGCTCTTGCCAAAGCCGCCTCGGCCGCCCGTCTGTGGTATTTCAAACTCCGCGGCGCGCGAATCGGCGGCGACTGCCGCGCCGACGCCGGCGTGCGCCTTCGCCCCGGTGTGCGGTCCAACGCCCCCGGCTTGATCCGCCTCGGCGATAATTGCACGCTTGATCGCGGCGTCCTCCTCGATGCATGGGGCGGCTCCATCGTGCTCGGGCCGCGCGTATGGATCGGTCCGTATTGCGTCCTCTACGGACACGGCAGCATCGAGATCGGCGACGACTCGTTGGTCTCGATGCACTGTCGCATTCTTTCCTCCAACCACGCCATACCGCCGGCAAACACCCTCATTCGTTCCCAGCCCGATGGACTGCTGCCTACGCACATCGGACGCGACGTTTGGCTCGGCGCGGGCGTGACGGTGCTCGGTGGCGTTTCGATCGGCGACGGTTGCATCGTCGGGGCCGGCGCAGTGGTCACGAAGAATCTCGTTCCTTTCTCCATCGCCTGGGGCGTGCCCGCACGCGTCACCGCCAGGAGGGACGATCCTGCCTCCTCGTGACGCAAAGATGAACAGCCCGCGAAATGCGTGGCGGGACGCCGTGGGCATTGCGCCATGGACGGACGCTTCAGCGCGTTGATTCCGCAGATCCTCATTCCCCGTAGCGTCGTTTCGAAGCTGCTGCTCATCCTCGTAGTCCAGCTCTGCGAGCCACTCTCGGTCTATCAACTCGTCATCCGTCCGATCGGCTGGGGCGCCCCCCACGAGTTCGTGCAGGCGACCGACC
>JAEZAD010000337.1 GCA_023430565.1 Verrucomicrobiota bacterium | reverse complement strand
CGCGCCGTCCGTCATCTCCGCCGTCACCCGCGCCCCGACGCTCGCCCCCCTCAAACTCACCCGTAACGGCCGTCCAGCCGCGCTCCCGACGTTCCGAAACGCCATCGTCGTGTCGCTGCTTCGACTCACCAGAAAATCCGCCCATCCATCGTCATCGATATCCGTCGCGACCAGCGCCTCCGCATCCCCTCGCACCACGAGTCCGCTCTCGCTCGCCGGCACCGACCGAAAACCGCCGCGCCCGTCGCCCGCCAACAACTGGCTGATGCCTCCATCGAACCGCCCCACGAGCGGAACGGGAGCGAACGAGTTCTGCACCGCATAAACATCGGCGTTCCCGTCTCCGTCGAAATCTCCCGCCACCATTCCCTGCAGCGGTGCGATCTGCGCCATCCGCGGCAGCGGCGTGAATCGAAACGTCCCATCCGCCTGGCTCAGGAAAACGCCGCTCCGCAACTCCGTCGCCGCGAACGTCCTTGCCGCCGCCAGCTTCTCCGCCCCCACGATCTCCGCCAGCGGCGCCCGCGCATACACGTCATTCCGCGGAAACTTCCTCAACACCGACGGAATCTGCGCACCCAACTGCTTCCGCGCCCGCCAGGGAAACATCCGGTCGCCGTCCCATCCCGCCTCGAGAATTTGCGGTCCCGCCTCCTCCGCGAACTCGCCGTAAAACAGCAGCGCCGGCCGCTCCGCGCTCGCCCGATACTGCGTATTCAATCCCACATTACCCGCCACGTAGTCGACCCGACCATCACCGTTGAAATCCGCCGCCGCCAGCGACGTCCACCAGCCCGTTCCCGCCGCCGCGAAACCCGCCGCTTCGCTGCGATCGACCAACCTCTTTCCTGCCTCATTCCGAAAAAACCGCACCGCATCCCACTCCAGCGCCACCAGCAGATCGATCCAGCCATCGCCATCCACATCCGTCCAGAGCGCCGCCGTCACCAGTCCCACCTCCCGCAAACCCGGCGCCAACGCCTCCGTCACATCCTCGAACCGCCCGCCACGATTCGCCAGCAACGCGCTTCGCGCCGGCAGCGGATACTCGCCCGGTGAAATCCGCCCGCCGAGAAACACATCCAGTCTTCCGTCGCGATCGAAGTCCGCCACCGCCGCTGCGCCGACGCTGATCGCCGCCGGCGGCAACGCATCGGCCGGCGCCACCTCCAATCCCGCCCCGCTGTTGAGCAACAACCGCGGCTGATACGGCGGCAGCCCCACCGGCAGCGCCGCCCCGCCCTTCGTCTGCAAAACATCCGTTCGCCCATCCCCATTCGCGTCGAAAGCCAGGATCGGCCCGTCGTTCATCGGCGCCTCGCTCGCTTCGGCAATCGACCCGATCGTCGAAAACCGCCCCGGCCCGCTCCGGTGCACCAGACGCAACGGATCCTGCGGCGTCCCGCCCACCACCACGTCGTCCGCTCCGTCACCGTCGAAGTCGATCACCGCCAGCGCCGGCCCGCGCCGGTTGTGCCGCATCGGCAGGAATGGCTGCGCCGCCGTCTCGTCCACCACCCCTTCGCGCGAATTCAGCGCAAACCCCGCCACCTCGCTCACCTCTTCAAACATCCACGGCTTTCCCCCTTCATCCCCCGTCCGCGCTTCCGCTCCGTCCGCCGGCTCCGTCACCACGAACCGCCGGTTCACCGGCAAATCCGACAACACCTGCACCGTTCCGCTCGGCCACCTGACCTCCACTTTCCGGATACGCTCCACATCGCCGAACCCGAAATGCGCCACCGGCTCGCTGCTCGAAAGATATCCCCGCGCCACCGTCAGCGGCCGCACCTGCACCCCCGCCTCCGTCTCGATCCGCACCGTCGCCCCAATGCCGAACCGGTTCGACCGCGTGCCGCGCAACCCGATCACCACGCGATTCCCTTCCGCGCTGTCGTTGCGCAGCACCGTCGCGCCCGCCTCGTAGTTGCCAAACACGAGATCGAGATCGCCATCCCCGTCCAGATCCCCAAACGCCGCCCCAAAACTGACCGACCGCTGGTCCAGCCCCCACGCCGCTCCCACCTCTTCGAACTCCAGTTCCCCGCGATTCCGAAAGGCGAAATTCCTCTCCCGCAACACCGGGCTGCTTTTCACCAGTTGCACACGCCCGGGCAGGCTCTCCGTCGTCATCTGCCGGTGCAGCAGGTCGGCGTTGTTCATTTCCCGATACATCCCGTTCGTCACGTGCAGATCGAGCCGGCCGTCGTTGTCCAGGTCCTCGAACCGCACCGACCACGTCCAGTCCGTCGCCGCGATCCCCGCCAAAAACGCCGCCTCCTGAAACGCCTCCATCCCGGTGTTCAGATACAGCGCGTTCCGCATGTAATGCTGCGCCCGCCCAGGCGTCGGATCTTCCATCTGCCCGCGCGCCCGCGCCTCCGACATCCCACGATGATCCTTCTGCGGTGTGCTCGCCGCCATCTCCGTCGCCAGCAAATCCACCCGGCCGTCGTTGTTCACGTCCCCGATGTCCGTCCCCATCGATGAAAACGGAAAGTGCGGCACCACCCGATCGATCGTCTCCGTGAACGTCCCGTCGCCGTTATTCCGATACAGGAAATCCGGCGCCGCGAAGTCGTTCGCCACATACAGGTCCGGCCAGCCGTCCTCGTTGAAATCCCACCACACCACGCCGTGCCCCTGCGTGCCCGTCGCCGCCAGCCCCGCCCGCTCCGTCACGTCGACAAAGGTCCCGTCCCCGTTATTCCGATACAGCCGATCCCGCTGGCCGCTCGGCGCCGTTTCCGAATCGAGCAGGTTCGTCTGCACATAAACATCCAGCCAGCCGTCCCGATCGTAGTCCGCAAACGCCCCCACGCCGCTCGCGTCGCTCAGCGCCAGCCCACGCCGCTCCGCTTCCTCGGAAAAGGTTCCGTCGCCGCGATTGACATACAGCCGGTTCGGCGCGGCGAACCGGCACAGATACAAATCCAGCCACCCGTCGTTGTTCACATCCGCAAACGTCGCTCCCTGCTTCCACACCGCCGCATCCGCTCCGCGCTCCGCCACGCCCGCCTGCTCCGTCACATCCTCGAACTTCCACCCGCCAAGATTCCGAAACAGCCGCCCGCTCTCCGTCTTGCTGACCACAAACACATCCGGCCGCCCGTCGCCGTCATAGTCCCCAATCGCCACGCCCGTCCCGATTCCGCCGATGTCGAATTCGCGATTCCTCTCCGCCCACATCTTCGGATCCGCATAGCGATTTTCCGTCACGATTCCCGTCCGCTCCGCCGACATCTCCGTGAACATCGTCGCTCCCTCCGCGCGCGAACGTTCGGCCAGCGGCTGCTCCAGCACGTTGTCCGCCTCCGCCGCCGCCAGCGTGCCCGCCAGCCACCCCACGAGCATCGCCGCCATCACTCCGCGCTCCGCAGGACAACGAGGAAAGGCGACGAAAAACATGCGCCTTCGATAGAGAAATCGCCCGGAAAACGAGTCAAGAAGCCCATCGCTCGCGCAACACCGCCGATGCCATCCAGACTGTGCTTGCGCCTCCCATGACGGCCGATTGCGTGGACTCCCTCGCACCGCGCTTCGTCTCCTCGCATGCCCTTTCGTTTCCGGCCCTTTTCCTTCGTCTGGATCGCCGTCCTCCTCTCCGCACTCGGTTTCCAATGGTGGACCACGAGCGCCCGCGTCGCCCGGGTCGAAACCATCACCGCCATCGCCCGCGAAGACATCCCCGCCGATCCCGCGTCGCCCACCGGCTACGCCGGCCGCCAGCGGCAGCTCGTCGTTTCCGAACGCAACAACGACACCTACCACTGGATCGCCCAAACCCAGCAGATGCTGGCTACCGGCGAATGGCGCATCCGCCACGTCGATTACGACAACGCCCCACACGGCCGCCCCGTTCACTTCGCTTCACCCTATCGCTGGTGGCTCGGCGCAATCGCGTGGTTCGATCACAAAGTCTCCGGTCGCCCGCTCGGCCTCTCCGTCGAACGCGCCGCGCTCCTCGCCGATCCCCTGCTGCATTCGCTGCTGCTGCTCGTCGTCACCTTGCTCACCGCGCGCTATTTCGGCGGCCCCGCCGCCGCCGCCGCCGCCGCCGGCATCGCCCTTCTTTTTCCGTTCGCCGCCGGGTTTCTGCCCGGCGTGCCCGATCACCACACGCTCGTCGTCGCCTCGGCGGCCGCCAGCCTGCTCCCGCTGCTCATCGGCCTCCGTCCCGGCGCCAACGAGGATCCTCGCTCCGCCCGTCGCTGGTTTTTCGTCGCCGGCCTCGCCGGTGGCTTTGGCTTGTGGGTCAGCGTCTCCGCGCAATGGCCGCTGCTCGCCAGCATCGCCATCGGCGCCCTTCTCGCCGCCTGGATCGCCCGACCCTCGCTCTCTTCGTCTTCCTCAACCCTTGCGACCCCACCCTGGCGCGTCTGGTCGCTCGGCGGCGCGATCGCGGTCTTCGCCGCCCATCTCATCGAATACTTTCCTCATCATCTCGGCTCGTGGCGGCTCGAGATCGTTCATCCGCTCTTCGGCCTCGCCTGGCTCGGCACCGGCGAACTGCTCACCCACATCGTCAACGGCATTCAACACCGAGGCTTCACCCACGCCCGCCGCGATTTCGTCCGCATCGCTCTCGCCCTCCTCGCCGTCGCCTCCGTCCCGCTCGTCCCGCTGCTCAAGCCGGGCACCGAATACCCCGCCGCCGACCCGCTCGCCTCACGCCTCACCAATCTCCCCGACGGCGCGTTCGCCGACAACGTCTCCGCCTGGCTCTCCCGCGACGGTCTCACCCTCCCCGCCGCCGCCGCGTTGATCTCCGTTCTCCTGCTCCTCGCCGGCGGCTTTCTCGCGTGGCTCCGTTCCGAAAACACCCGCCTGCGCGTCGCCCTCGCCTTCACCCTCGGCCCGGCGCTCGTTGCCCTCGCAATCGCTTTCGCCCGTCTCTGGTGGTGGAATCTCTTCGGCGCCGCTCTCCTCCCGCTCCTCGTCGCCGCCACCGCGACGATTCATCTCAGCGCCAAACCCGCCCGCCGCTGGTTTTGGTGGAC
>JAEZAD010000248.1 GCA_023430565.1 Verrucomicrobiota bacterium | reverse complement strand
TCAGACGTGCGCGCGGTAGGCGGTGAGGATGTCGGAGAGGAACGCGTCCTGGTCGCGGGACCAGTGGCGGTTGGAGAAGATTTCGACTTCGTTCCAGCTGTTGAAGCCGGCGGCTTCGACCCAGGAGCGGATCTGGCGAAGGGGGATGCAGCCTTCGCCCATGAGGCCGCGGTCGAGGAGGAGGTCTTCGACGGGGGTTTTCCAATCGCAGACGTGGTAGGCGAAGAGTTTTTTCAGGCGACCGCAGCGCGCGATTTCCTGCTCGAGGTGCGGGTCCCACCAAAGGTGATACACGTCGACGGCGACGCCGACGAGGGGCGAGGCGAGTTCCTCGGCCATGTCGTTGGCTTGGGCGAGGGTGTTCACGGCGGAGCGATCGCCGGCATACATCGGGTGGAGCGGCTCGATGGCGAGTTTGACGTTGGCGGCGGCGCAGTCGGGGAGGAGAGCGGCGATGCCATCGCGGATCTGACGGCGGGCGTCGTGGAGTGGAATTCCGGGGACGGCGCCGCAGACGAGGACGACGTGAGGGGCGCCGAGTGCGTGGGCTTCGGCGATGGCGCGGCGGTTGTCGTCGAGGGCCTTGGCGCGGGCGTCGGCGGTGAGCGCGGGGAAGAAGCCGCCGCGGCAGAGGGAGACGACGCTGAGGCCGTGATCGCGAAGGAGGGCGGCGATCTTTTGCGGATCGCGGTTGGCGAGAGCGTCGCGCCAGATGGTGATGCCCTTGACGCCGGCGGCGGCGTATTTCGCGGCGGCGGTTTCGATCGGCCACGGCTTGGTGGTGATCGTGTGGAGGCAAAGTTGGGCGAGGACGGCGCTCATGAGAAGGGAAAGGGGGAAAGCTCCAAGGACCAAGATCCAAGCTCCAGAGAAGCTCCAATGTTCAAATCAATTGGGGAGAATAGGCGTGAGTGCGGATGTCGCCCTGGATTCTTCGCTTCGCTCAGAATGACAATGGGGTGTTTTGGGGTTGAGGATTCTCTGGAGCTTGGTGCTTGGATCTTCCGCGCCGCTTTAGCGACGTGGCAGGCAGGCGAAGAAGGTGAGGTGGGGTTGGTTTTTGATGAGGCGCTGGAGGTAGAGGGCGGCTTCGCGGATGTGGTAGTCGCCCCACATCGACGATTCCCCGCAGGGGATTTTCCGGCCGGCGGGGATGTGGTCCCAGTTGTTCGGGCGGTGGTAGACGCTGTGGAGCAGGAGGCCTTGGTGGTCCGGTGCGGTGGAAAGATACGGCTCGTTAAGGAGCGTGCGGAGGGTAGTGAGGCCGGCTTGGAAGTAGCGACGGCCGGCGGGTGTCGCCGTGTTCAGGATACGGCCGAGGCGGAGGAGGCCCTGCGCGCCGATGGCGGCGGCGGAGCTGTCGACGGGCTCGTGATCGTTGAACGGTTCGGCGGGGCGGTTGCGGTAGTCGCCAAGGTGAACAAGGCCGGGGGCGCCGCCATCCCAATAGGGGATGCCGTCGGTGGCGGTGTTCGCGATGAACCAGTCGCAGGTGGCGGTGGCGGCCTCGAGGAGGAGCGCGTGCCATTTGGTGCGGCCGCCGAGGGGTTCGAGTTCGGAATCGGGGAGGGCCGCGAGGAATTCGAGTTGTTCGGCAAAACCCAGCATGGCCCAGGCGAGTCCGCGGGTCCAGGTGGTGAAGCCGGAGTAGCCCTGTTGGGAGTTGGGGCAGCGGTAGCGGCCGTCGTTGACGTTGAAGACGCTCTCGTGGGCGGTGCGTCCGCGTTCGTCGTAGAGGTCGCGGCCCTTGCCGTAATAGATGGAGTATTTCGCCGTGGCTTCGGCGTGCTGGAGACCGCGTTCGAGGAGATTGATGGGCGAATCGTTTTCGCCCATGAGGCGATGGCCGAGCGCGTGGGCGACGACGACGATGCGCACGGAGCGGATCGTATCCACGAACAAACTATGCGGGCCGTTGAAGGAGTAGATGTAGCCGCCTTCGCCGAGGCTATGGCGGCCAGGGCCACCGACGCCGTGGATGGGGGACCAGCGAGAGGCCTGGACGGCGCCGGAGATTTTCAGGGCGAGCTCGCAGAAATCGATGCGAGCGGCGTCGCTGGAGAGGCGGCCTTCGCGGAGGAGGCGGAGCCAGTTGCCGTAGGTGGAGAGGTTGTTGAAGCCGTGGTCGTGGACGCCGATGTGGCTGACGTGAGACGCCATGCGGCCGACGGTGTATTGCTCGGCGATGCCGGCGAAGCGGCGCTCGTCGGTGGCGTCGAATTGCAGGAAGGCGGAGCCGTAGTGAAAGCCTTCGGTCCACTCGGTCCAGCCGCGCGTGGTGTAGCGGCCCTCGACGGTGAAAACGGGCGAGCCCTTGGCAGGGTCGTAGTCGCGGACGAGGCGGTCGATTTTGTCGCCGGAGAGATTCCAGAAGCGGTCGAGCGCGGGGGCGAGGGCGGCGGGTTGGAGGGAGTCGTCGATGCGCATGGTCCGGGAGGGGACGAAAGGGCGGCGGTTTAGGGCGAAGAGAAAAGACGGAGAGCGGCGGGGTGGCCACGCGGCGGAGCGGTGGGCTTGAGGCGCGTGGAGGAAGGGAACGAATACAGGAAGACGGCGCAACGGAGAGAATTCTGGCGGGGGGAGGACCGTCAGAATCGCAGGTTACCGCGGGTAAAGCGAAGGATGCCTCGGAGAGGCCGGCCCTACAGAGGCATCCCTACCAGTCGGTGGGGATTTCGACGGTCATAAGGTCGAGGCTTTGGCCGTCGGTGAGGTGACCGGACTGGATGAGGACGCGGCGGCTATCGGGACTGAAGATGGGGTGGGTGTGGTCGGGCTTCATCTTGTGATCGGTGGTGAGGACGCGTTGGCGGGCGTTGCGGCGGTCGATGAGCGTGATGGTGCCCGAGAAGTTGTCGGCGACGGCCCAGCGCCCGTCGGGCGAGCCGTTGCAATGCCAGAAGCCGCCTTGGGCACCGTTGGGCATCTCCTCTTCCATCTGGCCGAGGATTTTCATGCTGTTGGTGCGGAGGTTGACGACGGCGACTCCGGTGGGGCGTTCGCGGAGGTAGGGCAGGTGGCCCATGATGTTGAACATCACTTCGTCGCGGCCGGCGACGGTCTCATGGGTGACCCATTCGTCGGGCGTTTCGACGTAGAGCGGGCGATTCCCGGAGCCGTCGCCGCGGACGGTCCACATGCGCTGGGGGGCGTCGCCGGTGGTTTCGTGGCAGTAGATGATTTCGCCGGGGACCCAGGGATTGGTTTGGACGTGGCCCATGCGGAGGTCGACGTCGATGACGGTGGAGATGGCGCCGGTCGCGATATCGATTTTACGGATACCGCCGGGGCCCTGGCCGGCGGCGGCGAAGCGGGCGCGGGCGGCGGCGCGTTGTTCGGCGGGGTTGGTGTTGGCGGCGTCGACTTGAGAGCGGCCGTCGGCGGTGCGGTTGGCGTGGGTGGGTGCGGGGCGTTCGGGGCGCGGGCCGAAGGCGACGCCCCAGTAGATGACAGATTCGTCGGCATCGAGGGCGAGGCCACCGGAGTCGCGGAGGTCGGCGGGGAAGGTGCAGACGACGCGTTCGTAGGTGGAGGGGTCGGCGGCGACGCGGTGGGCGAGGGCGTCGGGGAGGAGTTTCGCGAGATCGAGCTCGATGAGATGGCGGGGAGGGTGGGTGGAAGAATCGGACGACGAGGCGGGCGCGAGGGTGCGGGTGAAGTAGAGCTTCATCGATTTTCGCGCGAGATTCAGGCTGCCGGTGCCCGTGCCGGGGCCGTCGGTGAGCTGGACGATGGTGCCGTCGCGTTCGTGGACGAGGAAAGCTTGGGAGCCGTTGTTGCCGCGGTGGGAACGGAAGATGATCCACTCGCCGTCGGCGGTCCACGTGGTGTGGGTTTGGTAGGGCTTGGCGTCGCTCGCGGAGTCGGTGGTGAGGACGGTGACGGTGAGACCGGTGACGGCGTCGGTGTAGGTGCGTTTTTCGGACGGGAAGATGCGGCCGACGGCGGAGGCGTGGGCGGCGGAGGTTACGAGCGCGAAGGCGAGCAGAAGGATGAATCGTGAGCGCATGGGGAAGGGGGATGCGGATGGAGGACGGCGCGGACGGAACGGGCGATGCGGCGGAGGCGCTCGGACAGTTCGCGGGGGGCGGGGGGAAAGTGTCACCTATTGGGTGACACTTTGTTGGGAGGGCGGGGCTCCCTCGTGACGGAAGAGAACGAGAACGAGAAAGAGAACGAGAACGACCTGGGCCAAATTATCGGAGTTCGCTGAGTTTGGTGGCTTCGGGGCGGAGGGGGGCGAGGTCGAGGAGGTTGATGGGAGTGTTGCGACGGATGGATTCGACGGCGGCGATGCCGACGAGGATGGACGCGGCGCCTTGTTCGTGTTCGGCGAAGCGGCCGAGCGGGTCGGTTTTGGGGGACGACGGGTCGAAGAAGGAGCGGCAGAGGATTTCGTCGGCGCCGCCGTGCGGGCCGCTCTGGGCGGGGACGGGAACGAGGTAGCTGTTCTTGAAATGCGGATACACGCGAATCCACTCGCCCTCGGCTTCGGCGCCGGGTTTTTGCTCGAGCTTGAACTCGTCGGGGCGAACGCCGCGGTTGATGCCGGTGCCGACGAACTCGTGGTATTCGAGGCGGCCGCGGTCGCCGTTGAAGCAGACGCGCATGCCCTCGCGCGGGCTGTAGCAGGTGAGCGAATACGTGAGGAGCTGGGCGGTGCGGTAGCGGACGTTGACGGACATCTGGTCGTAGATGGTGATGTCGTCGCGAAAGACATTGCGGTCGCGAATGTAGCCGGAGTCGGCCTCGGCGGCGCGGTAGAGCCTGCGGAGCGGTTCGGATTCCTCGAGGTCGAGGCGGAAGGGGTCGTCGTTGGCGAGCGGTTCGCCGGTGTAGCGGTCGTAGCGGGTGAGTTTTTCGTCGCCGCGGGCGAGGGCGTTTTTTCGCCCGTAGAAGACGAGGTCGCCGTAGGCGAAGACCTGTTGCGGGATGGCGTCGAGCCACCAGTTCACGAGGTCGAAGTGGTGCGTCGATTTGTGGACGAGGAGTGTGCCGGATTGGTCGGCGTGGGCGTGCCAGCGGCGGAAGTAGTCGGCGCCGTGGTGGGTATCGAGGAGGTATTCGAGGTTGACGGAGTGGACGCGGCCGATGGTGCCGGCGGCGAGGAGCTCTTTGACTTTGGTGCGGAAGGGAGCCCAGCGGTAGTTGAAGGCGACGCGGACGCGGCGGCCGGTGGCGCGGACGGCGTCGAGGATCGCGCGGCATTTCGCGGCGTCGATCGTGAGAGGTTTTTCGGTGATGACGTCGCAGCTGGCGTGGAGGGAGCGGACGATGTAGTCGTGATGCGTGCCGTCGACGGAGCAGACGAAGACGACGTCGGGCTTGGTGGTGCGGAGGAGTTCGTCGAAGCGGTCGGGAGCGAACGTCGGGACGACGCCGTGGGCCCATTCGTTGGCGAGGAGATTGTTGTAGTAGGCCATGCGCGTCGGGCTGAGATCACAGAGGGCGACGAGGCGATTGTGGGCGCGGTGGGTGGTGGCGAGCGGCTCGATGAAGCTGATGGCGCGGCCGCCGGTGCCGACGAAGGCGTAGCGAGTGGGGGACATGGGAGGAGAGGAGGGGAGGAAGAGGTTGACGCGAAGGACGCGAAGAGGCGCGAAGGAAAGAGAAGTGAGGCGAACGGGGAGGCGAAGAGGGGAGGTGGCGGACGGTCGGAAGGCACGGTTCGTGCGATGAGAAGGTTTGAGAAGAGGTGGCGGGAGGCTAGGGCTTGGAATCGAATCTATGCGTGTGCGCTGGTGGTGTTTCTTCGCGGTGGCGTTGTGGGCGGTTGAGGCGCGGGCGGCTGAGTTTGTTGTTCTGCTGCACGGGCTGGCGCGCACGAGCGCGTCGATGGAGGTGATGGCGGCCGAGCTTGAGCGCGAAGGTTACACGGTGGTGAATGTGGATTATGAGTCGCGGATGGCGGCGGTGGAGGCGCTGAGCGAACAGGCGGTGGGCGGTGCGCTGGAGGCGTGTCGCGGGCGTGGGGCGGAGCGGGTGCATTTCGTGACGCATTCGCTCGGGGGGATTCTGGTGCGGAGTTATCTGGCGCGGCATCCGGTGCGGGAACTTGGGGGCGTGGTGATGCTGGGGCCGCCGAATGGCGGGAGCGAGGTGGTCGACCGGATCGGCGGGTGGCGGGTATTCGCGTGGATCAATGGGCCGGCGGGGCGGGAGCTGGGAACGGGAGAGGAGTCGCTTCCACGGCGGTTGGGGCGGGCGAACTTCGTGGTGGGGATCATCGCGGGGAATCGGTCGATCAACTGGATCAACAGCGCGATGATTCCGGGGCCGGATGACGGAAAGGTGTCGGTCGAGAAGACGAAGCTCGACGGGATGGCGGATCACCTCGTGTTGCCGGTGACGCATCCGTTGATGATGCGGGATGTGGAGACGATCCGGCAGACAGTGGCGTTTTTGCGGGAGGGGAGGTTTGCGCGGTAGGAAGAAACTTGGGCGAACGCGTGGATTCTTCGCTTCGCTCAGAATGACAAGCAACAGGCGAGACGTTATTTGCCAAGAAGGCCGCGGGCGTGGAGCCATTCTTCGGCGCGCTTGGGCCAGTCCGAGGCGGTGCCGAGGGCGTCGCGCATGCCCATGCCGTGTTCGCCGCGTTCGAAGGCGTAGAATTCGGCGGGGACACCGGCGCGGGTGAGGGCCTGGAAGAAGAGGATGCTGTTTTCGATCGGCACGGTTTTGTCCTCCTGGGTGTGGATCAGGAGCGTGGGCGGGGTTTGAGCCGTGACCTGTTTTTCGACGGAGAGAAGTTGGAGGAGTTCGGGTGAGGGGTTTTTGCCGAGAAGAAGTTCGCGGGAGCCGACGTGCGCGTGCGGGTCGTCGAGCGTGATCACCGGATACATGAGGATGAGGAAGTCGGGGCGGGCGCTGACGGCGTCGAGCGCGGCGCCGGTTTTGCCGTGGGCGTGGTCGTAGAGCGTGCCGGCACTGGCGGTGAGGTGGCCGCCGGCGGAGCTGCCCATGACGCCGATGCGCGTGGGATCGATTTTGAATTCGGCGGCGCGGGAGCGGACGATGCGGACGGCGCGAAGGACGTCCTGGAGCGGGGCGGGGTGGCCGAATTCGCCGACGCGGTTGGTGAGGACGAAGGCGGTGATGCCGAGGTGGCTGAGCCAGTTGGCGTATTGGACGCCTTCGCGGAGACGGGAGAGTCCACGGTATCCGCCGCCTGGGCACACGATGACGGCGGTGCCGTTGGGGCGGTCGACGGCGGCGGCGAAGACCTCGAGGGTGGGCTCGCTGATGTTGGTGATGAAGCCGCGTTCGTCGACCTGTTCGGGGCCGAGGTTCCTGGCGTTGGGAATGCCTTCGGGCCAGAGGGGGATGAGGTTGGCGCGCGAGTCCGCGGCGTAGCTGAGGGAGGTGAGGGCGAGCATGAAGGTGAGGAGGGCGGGGAGTTTCATGGAAGACGAGGCGTGGGGCCAGCGAGCGGGCGGCCTACGGGGTGAAATTCGATAGCGGAGTGAGGGTGACGGGGCCGAGGAGGCCGGAAGGGCGCGGCGGCCAGTGGGCCGCGGTGAAGAGGCCGTCAGGGCCGCGATTCTCGGGGAGATGGGCGGGCATGTTGGCGTTGTAGAAAATTTTCCAGGGCACGCGGCGGCGGTCGAGATCGGCGATGCGATTGGCGGCAAGATTGGTGACGAGGATTTCGAGCGTGTTTTGGGGACGAAGAGCGTCGGCGGCGATGACGACGCGGAAAGGAGGGTGAATGAGCGTGCCGAGCTCGTGACCGTTGAGGAGGACGCGGGCGCTTTCGCGGACCTCGCCGAGGTCGAGCTGCCAGAAATCGGATTTGGCGGCGGGGGCGTCGAAGGCGAGCGTATAGCGGGCGGTGCCGGCGAAGGATTTTGTTTCTTCGTTGAGCAG
>JAEZAD010000244.1 GCA_023430565.1 Verrucomicrobiota bacterium | reverse complement strand
GCGATTTCGAGTGCACCGGCATGTATTACGACCCGGCCAAGATCGGCGGCCTCGCCATCGAAATGCTCATCGGCCTCATGCACCGCAACGAAACCGGCGTCCCCTCCGTGCAACACGAGGTCCTGCTCACCGGCGAGTGGCGCGAGGACCGCATGCTTCCTCCGCGCGCCTGAACGCCGATGGAGGCGCGGTGCCCCCCACCGCGCAATCTCCGGCGTCGTGAACTCGCGGATACATCCGTTGTCGTAGCCCCGGCGTCGCTCGTCACCCGACCCTCCTGCCCCCGCCTCCCCCTTGCCCGCCCCCCATCCTCGTCTTCCTCAGTCAACGATGTGCGCAACGGTGCGGTTGTGAGTTATTCCCTCCCACAGTTCCGTCTCTCGTCTCCCACCGGCGTCCCCACGATCTTCCCCCGGCCCCGCGCCGATTGATCGCCGCCGATCCAGAACCTTCGTTCGACCTCAGTCCTCCTCGACCCGTTTTGCCTCCAAAACGTTAGTCTCCATGTCGCGCCGCCGACCGCCGCACTCCCGCGGTCAGGCGCCCTGTCGCCACCGAGCCCGCCGCGGGTTCGCTTCGCGTCGCTCTCCCTCTTTCACCCGACACATCACACCATGAACACCGTCAACAAACGCACCCCGCTGCACCGGCTGCTCTTCGCCGCCGCCGGCCTCTGCCCGCTCCTCCTCCCCACCGCGGCCGCGCAATCCGCCGCCGAAAGCTCGTCCACCCCCGACGACGAGGTCGTCGTCCTCTCGCCCTTCGAAGTCGTCAGCGACCAGCAGGGCTACTACAGCGCGAACACCATGTCCGGCACGCGCTTCAACACCCGCATCGAAGACCTCGCCTCCGCGGTCACCATCGTGACCAAGGAGCAGATGAACGACTTCGCGATGCTCGATATCAACGACGTCTTCCTCTACACCGCCGGCGCCGAGGGCACCGGCACCTACACCGACATCGTCGTCGATCGCAACGGCTCCGTTTCCGACAACGTCCAGCTCAACCCCACCCAGGCCAACCGCGTCCGCGGCCTCTCCTCCGCCAACATCGCTTTCAACAACATTGAAATGCAGAACCGCATGCCGATCGACCCGCTCATCATCGATGGGCTGGAGGTCAGCCGCGGTCCCAACGCCTCCGTCTTCGGCCTCGGCAATCCCTCCGGCACCGTCAACCAGATCGCCGCCACCGCCAACCTCCAGCGCGACCGCTACTCCGTGCAGCTCCGCGCCGACAACTGGGACGGCTATCGCGAGTCGATCGACGTCAACAAGGTCCTCATCCAGGACAAACTCGCCCTCCGCGTCTCCCAGCTCTTCAACCACGAGGAATGGGTCCGCAAACCCTCCGGCGTCGATACCGAGCGCTACAACATCATGCTCAAGTATCGGCCGTTCAAGAACACCACCATCACCGCCGGCCACTACTACTACCACATGTATGGCAACCGCCCGAATGCCATCCCGCCGCGCGATGCCATCAGCTACTGGCGCGACAGCGGCGCCCCCACCTGGGACCCCGTCGCCCGCACCGTCACCGTGAACGGCCAGACCACCGGCCCCTGGGGCGCCACCAACGGCAATTACAACGGCCCCACCGATGCCCTCAGCTCCGGCTGGCTCGGCGGCACCCACAGTCAGGTCTTCATCAACGAAAACGGCCAGATCACCCACTGGGGCGGCCCCACCGGCGTCACCGGCATCGGCACCCAGCCCGTCGCCGGCCCCAACCCGTCCGGCCCCGGCGTCCAGCCCAACCGCTACCTCCAGCCCACCCCCATGGCCGGCCTCGGCAACAGCTCCACCGGCAAGGGCGCCCAAGCCCTCTTCCTCACCGTCCCGAGCATCACCGACCGCTCCATCTTCGACTGGAAGAATGTCAACATCTCCGCCCCCAACTACGTCTGGGACAAGGCCTCCGTCTCCACCCTCCAGCTCGATCACGTTTTCCTCAACACCCCGCGCCAGACCCTCGCCGCCCAGTTCACCTTCCTCCGCGAGAACTCCGAGCGCTATCAGCGTAACTTCATCGGCATCGCCAACGACCTCGGCCTCTCCGGCCTCCTCACCGTCGACGTCAACGAACGCCTCCTCGACGGCACGCCCAACCCGTATTTCCTCAGGCCCTACATCAGCACGTCGAAGCCGCGCACCGTCTTCTCCCCCTGGAAATGGGACACCTACCGCGGACAGGCCGCCTACAAGTTCGACTTCACCCAGGAAGACGGCGCCCTCCGCTTCCTCGGCACCCACCAGCTCACCGGTTACTACGAATACAAATACCGCGTGAACCGGAACTACTCTTACCGCGACGTCATCACCAATGACCTCCCCTGGATCCCCGAGGGCGTCTACCGCGGCAACCAATCCCAGGTCGACGGCACGCCCGCCCTCGTCGCCACCACCCAGAGCAACTTCCGCTTCTACGTCGGTGACAACCAGGGCTTCAACGCCGACTACGCCCCGCGTGACTTCCAGTATGGGACTTTCAACTACGTCTGGGGCAGCGTAAACCCGCCCGCCAACGCCCCCATCCAGGGCATGCGCACCGAGCAGGCCACCATGGGCCTCGGCGCCAGCACCGACTCCACCAGCGGCGTCAACAACCTCAAACGCGTCCTCAAGACCGCCGGCGGCGTCATCCAAAGCCGCTTCTGGCACGACGCCATCATCACCACCTTCGGCGTCCGCGAAGACGAGGTCTACGACATCTTCGGCCGCCGCAACTCCAACGGCTTCATCCGCGCCGACGGCATCAACTTCAACTACGACCTCGTCGACTCCTGGGACTCCAACACCTGGAGCCGCAACAGCGGCCGCACGACGACCATGCAGTTCGTCGTCCGCCCCTTCAAAAACTTCTCCGCCTTCCAAAACATGCGCGGCTTCGTCGGCGATCTCCTCACCGACATGAGCATCGGCTACAACAAGTCCGACAGCTTCCTCCCCGAAGAGCCCGCCCAGGATCTCTTCCTCAACAAGCTCCCCAACAGCACCGGCGAGGACAAGAGCGTCACCGTTCGCTTCAACCTGATGGACAACAAACTCGTCATCAGCGCGACCCGCTACAAGAACACCGTCTACAACACGCGTAACGGCGACGCCAACGTCATCAACCAGCGCGTCCTCCGCCACGACCTCCCCATCGTCGGCGCCACCCCCGCCCGCTTCCTCCTCTGGGACGTCGCCGGCGCCTACACCGCCGAAGACAGTCGCTACAACCGCCAGGGCTGGATCGCTTGGCAAAATCCGACGTGGTCCCGCGAGCAGGTCCAAGCCGAACTCTACCGGGTTCTCCAAATCGATGAACCCCTCGCCACGGAGCTGATCAATCCCGCCCTCCCGCTCCGCGCGACAAACGACATCGAGGGCCGCGGCACCGAAATCGAGGTCAACTACAACCCCAACAACTACTGGACCGTCGCCGCTTCGTTCACCGAATCCGAAGCCACCAACCGCAACATCTCCTCCGCCGTCCAGGAATGGATCGACCAGCGCATGCCGCTCTGGACCACCATCAAGGACCCGTCCATCACCGACGAGGAAGCCGCCGCGCAGAACAACCCCAACAAGCTGTGGTGGGTTCACCAATACCCCGGCGCCACCGGCACCGGCCGCACCGCCGAGGTCAACTTCGAGTCCTTCGTCCGCCAGCCCTACGCCGTCATCAAAGCCCTCGAAGGCCAGGCCAACCCGCAATACAGCAAATACCACGCACGCATCAGCACCAACTACCGCCTCGAAGGCATGACCGATCACTCCTTCTGGCGGAAGTTCAACGTCGGCGGCGCCGTCCGCTGGCAGAGCAAGCAGGCCATCGGCTACTACGGCGTCCAGGACTTCCCCGAAATCGTCACCGACGTCGACGTCTCCCGCCCCATCTGGGCCAAGGATCAATATTACTTCGACGCCTTCGTCGGCTATAAGACCAAACTCTTCGACGACCGCGTCGCCATGACGCTTCAGTTGAACGTCCGCAACATCCAGGAAGACGGCAGCCTCCGCAAAGTCTACGCCTACCCCAACGGCGTCGCGCATAGCTTCCGCATCGTGGATCCGCGCCAGTTCATCCTCACCGCGAGCTTCGATTTGTAACACCCGACACACGCTGGTGTCAGTCAGTCGCCGCCGCCCGGGAAAGGCGGCGGCCTTTTTTTTCGTAGGCCGCGAGCTCGCTCGCGCCATCGCCATGTAGGAGCGGCTTTACGCCGCGATCATTTCTCGCCGTTGCCCCAGACGCCGGCGAGCCGTTCCGATTATTCGTGTTCCTTCGCGTCCATTCGTGGTTCAAATCCTCCCCGCTCCTTCGAGATGCGAAGCTCCGCCCTCCAACTCCCTCGCTGGCTCTTTCCGCTCCTTTTCTTCGCCACGCTCTTCGCCTACCTGCCCGCGCTCTCCGCCGGCTTCATCTGGGACGACGACGGCCACGTCACGCGCCCCGACCTTCGCTCCCTTTCCGGCCTCTTTCGCATCTGGTTCGAACCCGGCGCCACGCAGCAATATTACCCACTTCTCCACTCCGCCTTCTGGCTCGAGCACAAACTCTGGGGCGATTCCCCCCTCGGTTATCATCTCCTCAACGTCCTTCTCCACGCCACCAACGCCTGCCTCTTCGCACGCATCCTCACCCGCCTCGCCATCCCCGGCGCCGCCTTCGCCGCCCTGCTCTTCGCCCTCCACCCCGTCTGCGTCGAATCCGTCGCCTGGATCTCCGAACAGAAAAACACCCTCTCCACCCTCCTCTACCTCTCCGCCGCCCTCGCGTATCTACGTTTCCACGACACCCGCTCCACCCAACTCTCATCTCTCAACCCTCAACTCTCAACTCCCCCCTCTCACCTCCCACCTTACCTCCTCTCCACCCTCCTCTTCGCCGCCGCCCTCCTCACCAAGTCCGTCACCGCCACCCTCCCCGCCGCGCTTCTAGTGATTCTCTGGTGGCGCCACGGCTCGCTCACCTTCCGCCGCGACGTCCTTCCGCTCCTCCCCTGGTTCGCCCTCGCCGCCCTCGCCGGCCTCCACACCGCGCATTTCGAACGCACCCTCATCGGCGCCAGCGGCGAAGCCTTCGATCTCACGCTCGCCCAGCGCCTCCTGCTCGCCGCCCGCGCTCCGTGGTTCTACCTCGGAAAACTCCTCTGGCCCCTCGACCTCGCCTTCGTCTACCCACGTTGGACCCTCGACCCCGCCTCACTCGCCCAATGGCTCTGGCTTCTCGCCACCCTCACGCTCCTCGCCTTCGCGGCTTTCGTAGCGGCGAGAACCAGCGAGCCGTTCCGCCGCCTCCCCCCTCTCACCCGCCGCGCCCCCCTCGCCGCGCTCCTCCTCTTCGGCGGCACCCTCTTCCCCGTCCTCGGCTTCTTCAACGTCTACCCCTTCCTCTTCTCCTACGTCGCCGACCACTTCCAATACCTCGCCACCCTCCCCCTCTTCGCCCTCGCCGCCTCCGCAGCTGCGAGCACCAGCGAGCGGCCCCGCTCCGGCAATTTCCCGCCTCGCTTCCGCATTCTCCTTCCCGCCGCGCTTCTTCTCCTCCTCGCCACCCTCACCTTCCAACAAACCCGCACCTACCGCGACGACCTCACCCTCTGGCAAACCACCGTCGCCCAAAACCCCACCGCCGCCCTCGCCCATCACAACCTCGCCGTCCTCCTCTCCCAGCGCGGCGACTCCTCCGCCGCCCTTTCTCATTTCGAACAAGCCCTCTCCCTTCGCCCCAACTACGCCCACGCCCACGCCAACCTCGGCGACCTCCTCCTCCAACTCGGCCGCCCCGCCGACGCCCTTCCGCACCTCGAACAAGCCCTCCGCCTTCAACCCAACTACGCCGCCGCCCACAACACTCTCGGCGCCATCTTCGCCGCCCTCGGCCGCCCCGCCGACGCCCGCACGCACTACGAAACCGCCCTCCGCCTCGACCCGCTCCTCGCCGCCGCCCACCGCAACCTCGGCCTCGCCATCGCCGCCGAAGGCCGCCACGCCGACGCCATTCCTCATTTCCATCGCGCCATCGAACTCGCGCCGCACGACGCCGACGCCGCCCTCAGCCTCGCCATCGCCCTCCTCCTCACCGACCGCTTCGCCGTCGCCGAACCGCACTTCGCTCGCGCCATCGAGCTCGCCCCCGACTCCGCCAGCCACCGCCTCGCCTTCGGCCGCGCCCTCGCCCAACACAACCGCCTCAACGAGGCCCTCGCCCAATTCCGCGCCGCCGTCTCCCTGAATCCAAATTCCGGAGACGCCCACCTCGCCCTCGCCTACGCCCTCCGGCAGCTCGGCCGCCCTGAGGAAGCGCAAACGCACTTCCTCGCCGCCCGCCGCCTCCAGCAATAACCC
>JAEZAD010000238.1 GCA_023430565.1 Verrucomicrobiota bacterium | reverse complement strand
CCGTCGGCGGTTTCATGCTCGACCGGCTCGGCCACATCCCCGCCGCCGGCGAACATTTCTCGTGGGGCGGCTGGCGTTTCGAGGTCGTCGACATGGACCGCCACCGCGTCGACAAAATCCTCCTCTCGAAAACAACGCCGTAGTCCGCGAACGTGCTCTCTTCCTCCGGTGGCACCGACGCCAGCCCGCCGTCGTTACGTGCAGCCTGTTCCAACTCGCCGCGGTGAATGCGTGGCTTTTCCCGCCACCGGCAGGTCCCCGCTGCGACGCGCGCCCGCGGGCCGTTCCGGCTCCTCCTTCGCTCGCTCCTCGCGGCTGCGTGCCGCCTCGCCGCTCCGTCCCCCCACCAGCCGCTGCAGCGCCTCCACCGCCTCCCTCAAATTCGCCGCCTGGCCGTTCAATTCCTCTGCCGCACCCGCGCTTTCTTCCGCCGCCGCCGCATTCGTCTGCACCACGCGATCCATCTCGCGCACGCCGTTGTTGATCTGCTCCACGCCCTGGCTCTGCTCCCGGCTCGCCGTCGCCACCTCCGCCACCAAACCGTCGACCTGCCGCACCTTCTCCACGATCTCGGCCAGGCTCCCCGCAACCCGTCCGCTGATCTGCACGCCTTGCGAGGTCTTGCCGATCGCGCCCTCGATCTTCTCCGCCGTCTCCCGCGCCGCCTGCGCGCTGCGCTGGGCCAGCGACCGGACTTCCTCCGCCACCACCGCAAACCCCATCCCGCTCTCGCCCGCGCGCGCCGCTTCGACCGCCGCGTTCAGCGCGAGGATGTTTGTCTGAAACGCGATCTCGTCGATCGTCTTGATGATTTTCGCAATGTCGTCGCTCGATCGCTTGATGTCCGCCATCGCGGCACTCATCGCCTGCATGTCCGTCGCACCCGCGTCCGCCGCCTGACGCGCATCCCGCGCAATTTCGTTCGCCTTCGTCGCATTCTCCGCATTCCGCCTCGTCACCCCCGACATTTCCTCGAGCGACGCGCTGATTTCCTCCAGCGACGACGCCTGCTCGCTCGAGCCTTGCGCCAGCGACTGGCTCGCCGTCGCGGTCTCCCCCGCCGCGGCATTGATCTGTGACGAACTCTCGTTCAGGTCGGAAATCACCCGGACAATCGGCTTCGCAATCCGCCGCGAAAAAAGCCCGCCGGCGCCCGTCCCGACCAGGGCGATCACGCCCGCAACCGCCACCACCCATCCGAGCATGCGCCGCTGCGCCGCCTCCACTTGCTCGCGCACCGCCGCAAACTCGTCCTCGTAGCCACTCGCCCCAATCACCCAGTCCCACGGTGCAAAATACGTCACGGCCGCGAACTTCATCCGGGGCGCGTCCTCGCCGGGATTCTGCCAGGGATACGTCTCGAACTCCACCGCGCCGTCCTTCATCCGAACGGCTTTCCCGACAATCGACTGAATGAACAACCGGCCGTCGGCGTCGCGGGCGTCCCAGATGTTTTCCCCATCGCGCTTGCCCCCCTGCGAAAGCAGGTAGCGGCCACGCTGGTCCCCCGTTCCTCCCAGCACGTAAACATAGCCCGTCTTTCCGACGGTCATCCGCGCGATCACGTCGCGGATCTCGCGGTTCATCTCGTTCAGTCCAACTCCCACGTAGAGCATGCCCACGACCCGTTTCTTGGCCGCATCCCAGATGGGCTCGTAAGCCGTCGCCTGCCACTGGCTCACCACAAACGCGCGCCCGCGATACGACTCGCCGCCGAGCACCGTCTTCACAACGACGTTGTCCGACCCGTCCGGATTCTTCGCCGGAATATAGGTGCCGATCGCACGCTCGCCGCTGGCTTTGAGCACACTGGTCGAGACGCGCAGCATGTCGCCCGCATCGTTCATCCGCTGGAAGAGGGTGCAGAAATCGCCGGTTAACTTGCTCACGTCGTCAACCAGCCCCGCCGGTTGCTCCGCGCCGCTCACCTGCCCCAGCCATTCGGATCCAATCTGCATCTTGGGCAGCTCGATCGTTTGCGCGTCCTGCGTAAACTGATTCACCGCGCGCCACGCCACCCGCTCGTCCGTGAAACTGATTTCACCCGCGTGGGCCAACCGGTCTCGCGCCACCGCCAGGTCGTGCGTCAACTGGCGCTGGTTGCGCTGCTCCGAGCCCGCGCACAGGAGGTAAACGCTCTGCGCCACCTTCGCCGCTTCGTTGTTCGACTGCTGGCGAATCGTTCCATCGATCTCGCTCGCCAGGCGCTGCTGCTGCCCCAGCAGCGCAAACACCGTGGCCGCGAGCGCCACGATGACCGGGCACACCGCGATCAGCATGATGCGAGTGCCAATCCCAACGGTTGTCCTGGCAGGCGCAGCGTTCATCCGGCGCTCGTCCGCGCGGGGCCTCGCACCCACGCCCCACTCCATCGGGCGCACGCCAGCGAAGCCATCCGCGACAACGACATGCCTCTCGCTACGGAAACGTAGGACGAAACTTGAGCGACTCACCGCTCGCTCCCGCGCTTATTAAGCCCGCTACACACCCCTGCCAGCGCCCCGCATGGCGCAAATCCCTCGTCCTGCGGTCTCAGCGCCGAGAAACCGGTTCGAACCGAACTTCATCTGCCGCCAGGAACTCGCCCGCGCGAGGCCCGCTAAATCGCACAAAAGCGATCTCCGGCCCTTGCACCTTCAACTCGAAGAACGGCACCTCCTCCTCCGGTGCCGATCGGCCCGGCACAACCGCCTGCACGGCTTCCGCCACGCGTTGCCCCGCGGCATCGAACGCCTCCAGCCGCGCCGCACTTCCCGTCGATGCCCAAAACACCACCGCAACCGAAGACACCGGCCCGGAAAATCTCACCTCCACCGAAATCGGCTCCATCGCCATCGCACACAAGATCCCCTTCCGCCCCGTCCCGTGATGCTCGAAAAACACCAGCCGCCCCACCGCCTTCGTCTGCACCGGCGCATGCGCCAGCTTGAACGTCACGCCGTTCTCCTCCCACGCCTCCACCCGCTTCGCCACCTCCGCCCCCTCAAAATCCACCACCGTCTCCGCCCGCATCTCCACGAAGAAAAGGGACGCCAGGACGGCTGTCATTCTGAGCGAAGCGAAGAATCCAGTCGGACCCGCGAAGCGATTTCCAGCCACCCCCACTTTTCCCTCCCGGTTCCAGTCCCGTCTCATCCTCATCGCGCTCCTCACGCCCACTCCAACCCCCGCATCGTCCCCGTCGCCGACGCAAACCGCTCATCCTCGATCCCCATGCGCTGCAGCATCGAGACGAACAGATTCGGCAGCGGATAATTCCGCTCGCGATCGAACACCAAATGCTGCCCGTGCCGGAATCCGCCGCCCGCAAACAGCGTCGGCATGTTCGTCGTCGAGTGCGCATTCGCATCCCCGAGATTCGATCCATACAACACCATCGTCCGATCCAGCAGCGTGTCCTCGCCTTCGCGCACGCTCTTCAAATCCGCCAGGAGCCCGTTCAGCAGTTTCATCTGCCACTCGTCGAGCACCTTCAACTGCGCGAGCTTGTCGTCCGCTTTTCCGTGGTGCGACAGGTTGTGATAATCCTCCGTGATCGTCGCACCGCGAATCTCCACCACCGGCGTCCCCACGCTGTTCAACATGAGCGTGATCGACCGCGTCGAGTCCGTCTCGAAAGCCAGCTTCGCCAGATCATACATCACCTTCACCTTCGCCATGTATTGCGCCGGGCTCGCCGGGTCCACCGGCACGCTCGCCTGCACCACCGGCTTCGGCTTCGTCTCCCAGCCTTTCGACGCCTGCATCCGCGTCTCCAGATCCCGCACGCTTGAGAAATACTGCTCCAGCCGCCCGCGATCCCGCTCGCCCACCTTCCGCTGCAACGCCTTCGCCTGCTCCGCCACCGCATCGAGAATGCTCCGCCCCGTATCCAATTCCCGGATCTGCGCCTCCACCTCCTCCGGCGTCCCTTGCAAAAACAACTGCTTGAACACATCCGACGCCCGCTCCTCCGGCGGAATCGCCACGCCGCTCCCCGTCCACGACAAACTCCGCGAGTTCGTGTTCACCGCGAGGGTCAGCGACGGAAACCGCGTCAAAATCCCGATCCGCTCCGCGATGTATTGATCGAGCGAGATCGTGTTCCGAAACGAGCTGCTCGCCGGGTGCGGCGCCGCCGTCAAAAAGCTGATGTCGGAGGGATGCCCCCCGTCCACGTTCGGATGCGACACGCCGTTCAGCACCGTGAAATCTCGGCGATGCGCGTCCAATAATTTCAAATACGGCGACGCCACGTAGTCCCGTCCGCTTCCCGTCGGAAAAAACGAATCCGGCAGCAGCCCGAGATTGTTGCAGATCGCGAACATCCTTCGCGGCTTCCCATCCGGCGTCAGCCGCGTCGCCCCGCCCGTTGCCGCCCGGGCAAACCCCGGCAGCATCGAATCCAAAAACGGGAGTGACATCGCCACGCCCACCCCCTGCAAAAACCGCCGCCGCGACATCGCCGCCCGCGTCGCCACAAATGGAAATTCACCCGGGTTCGTCTTCATAAATTCATCTCCGTCAATCTGCCATCGTGCTCATGCTCGTAATCGTGCTCATGCTCGTTCTCTCCCTGTCATTCTGAGCGAAGCGAAGATTCCACCGCGCCCTTCCGTGTATTCCGTGTGTTCCGTGGGCAACTCAGGTTCATCCTTTCGCCCCTTTGGCGTGTTTCGCGGGCCCCATCCTTCATTTCCTCCGAAACATCCCACTCCGCACGATCTCCCACACCATCGTCCGCACCCCGTATTCCTTCTCCTTCGCCCGATCCAAAATCCGCTCAATCTCCTCCCGATCCGAAAACCGCACCGGCGCTCCCG
>JAEZAD010000222.1 GCA_023430565.1 Verrucomicrobiota bacterium | reverse complement strand
CGGAATTGCGCTCACCGGCTACGGGATGGACCACGACGTGGTGCGGAGCCAGGCGTCGGGATTTGTGGTGCACCTGACGAAGCCGGTGACCGTGCAGGCGCTGGAGAAAGCGCTGAAGGCGGCGCTGGGGGGCGAGTGAAGGCCCGAAACGAAACGCAGGCTGGTTCGAGCCGCCGAAGGGGGCTATCGCTGGCGAGGAACTAACGCAGTTCGATGCGGCCCCAGTAGGACCAATCGTAGGCGTTGTTGTTGCTGGGACCAGGCATGGCCTGCAGGACAAGTTCGGCGCCGAAGGGCGCGTCGAACTCCACGTTCGCCACCTGGGGGCCGCGATGAGCTGAATTTTGGTGGGGATCGACATGCACGTCGTGCAGCACGCGGTCGGCCCGACGGGGTCGGCGGACAAGCACGACGAACTGGACACCATCGGTGTTGGGACCTTCCGCGTGGCCGTAGGTCTGGTCTGCAAGCCCATACTCGAGGTAGAGTTTCCTGCGTCCGGGTTGAAGCGGGAAGACGAGTTCGGTCGGTGCGTGGGCATTGAAGCGAAGGGATCCTTCGACGTGCGCCGCCGCGGGCTTAGGAAGCGGCGTGCGGAGAAGGCTCGGCCGGGGTGTCATCGATCCGAACGCCGATTGGTCGTCCAGGGCGGCGACGGTCAACTCGTGCAGCGCAAAAGGAGACGGCACGGGAGCGGGTGGAACGGCTCGGAGATCGTGGAAAGTCTCCAAGGGCACCTGGGCAAGATGGGCATCGACGCGATCTTGGAGGTCTTCGTGAAAGTAGAAGATCAGGTCATTTTTGAAGGAAAACACGGGGATGGGCAGGATACGAAAGGTCTGTTCGGCGCGGGCGAGTATCGTCTTGTGAGCCCGGGACGAGGCTTTGATAACCAGAGCGCCAATCCGCTCTTCGGCGAGGTTTGCGAACGCCTGGGCGAGATAAGAAGCGTCATTCTCGCGGAAAACAGGCAGCATGAGGGCGCGACGCTCGGCGTAATAGGGGATGACGGGCGACCAATCGTCGCCGACAACCACGATCACGTCGTCCGGATCGGTGAGCGTGCGCAGCAGCTGGGTATGTTCGCCGCCGCCGGGAATATCCAGCTGCTGCATCGGTATGAACGAACGGCGATAGACGGAGAGTTGCGTCACCACGATAGCCGAGGCGAGGAGCCAGCCGCCGACCCGAAGCCACAGACGGGGTGAATCCGCGATCAATCCGGCGACACCGATGCCGGCGGCGAGCAGGAGTAGAAGGCCATTGGCGTAAAGATAGTAGTCGTGGAGGAGGTAAAGGTTTGAAAAGACGAGCTGCGCGGCGATGAAGAGGGCAAGCAACGTGCCGACGAGTGGAAGATGACGACGGGCTGCGACCAGCGTGGCAAGGAGCGCGAGCGCGGCGCCCCACCAAGGCAGCAGGACAGCGTTCCAGTGTTTGAACACGGTCGACCAAAAGCTGGGGGCGACGCGCAACGACCACGCTCCGAGCGTGAAGGGTCGTGCGGCTGTCGACAGGAGAAAGTCGGCACCGGGATTCTGTGCCTTGATCGCATCACTGTAGAAAACCCACGCCGTGCCGAGCCCGATGGGGAGTGCGACGGCGAGGAGGGCCTTGAGTAGAATTTTGGCGGAGATGTTTGGGTGAGCCCGATCCCAGCTGCGAAGGGCCAGCCAGCCTGCCACTCCCGCGGCGCCCAGCAGGTAAATGGTAAGCGTGGTGACCTTCGTCACAGCAGCGGCGGAACCGAGGACGATGCACAAAACCAACCAACCGGTCCGGCCGGAACGCAGCCAGCCGACGAATCCCACCAGAAACCACAGCGACAGCATCAGGGCGAGTGACTCGATGAGAAATGCTCGTGAGTAGAAGATATATAGCGGCGACGAGAGAATGAAGCCGAGTGCCAACCAGCGACGGCCAACGTCCACATTCGCAAACCCGAGCAGGAGAAACAAAGCCGGCAAACAAAGATGGAACGAAAGGGCGGAAATCGTGCGGGCCGCTTGCACGAGGGGGAGGTCGAAGAGATTCGAGGTCGCTACGACACTCCACTGGTAGAGCGGAAACTCGAGCGGGACCGACCAGGGTTTGCCGAAAGCGGGCGTGGGGTAGGCGACGGTGAATGTAGCCTCACGCTGAATGAACAGGGCGGAGAGCGCGGTTTGAGTCTGCCGAAATTCGTGGCCCGGGAGCCACTCGTGTCGCCATCCGACAGACAGAAAAGCGGCGTGGGCCATGAGCACGCATCCGAACCAGAGCGCCGGAGACAGCCACGGGCGACACGGAACGGGCGCGGGGGGCGACGACGGCATTCAGGCCGGAGTATCTTCGAGGATAAACTGCACAAGCTTTTCTTCGAAGGGAGGAGGGCGCTATTTCACAACCAAGCGGGACCAGTAGACCGAATCGAACGCGAGGTGCTGGTGCCCCCGCGTCGAAAAGACGAGCGATTCTCCGGGTTCGGCTTTGTATTCGAGCGAGAGATACTGCACGCGCTGGTCGGGCGCTTCGCGCAAGGGATCGAGGTGGCGGCGGTAGAGTTGTCGAAGTGTGCCGTCGGCGCTTTCGGCCGTGATGATGAATTCCACTCCATCCGTCATCGCTTCCGGATTCTTGAAAATCTCCTCGAAGAACCCGAATTCCCACTCGATGCGGGAAGATCCGGCGGGCGGGCGGATCCATACATCCGAGTTGGGGTGGGTGCCGAGAACGGGTCGCGCGTTGGCCCGGGGAATCAAGCTGTAGCCGTAGCCGAAGACATATTGATAAGGTGCGGGCGAGATCATCGGAAACGCGCGACGCGCCGTGGCGGGGAGGATGGTTCGGCGTTGCGTGTCGACCGGGAGCAAATGAGCGCGCTCGCCCGGCTTTACCGCGTCATAGCGGTCGTGGTGAGTGAGCCGGTGGAGCACGTCGGATCGATAGAGACGGTGCATGTAAACGTCGCCGGTGGGATGGGAAAAAGTGGGAGTCGGATCGAGGTTAAACCGGGCGACGGCCAGATCGCGCACGACCGTATTGCCGCGTTCTTCGCCTTGGAGGATCAGGGCGGCCACGTCTTCGTCGGCGAGGTCTTCGAAGGCACGCTGCAGATATATGGAGTCTTCTTCCAATCCGTTGCGAATCATTAGCGCCTTGCGTTCCGCGTAGTAGGGCACGGCGGCGAACCAGTCGGCGCCGGCAATGATCATCACGCTATCCGGAGGAAGGTAGGCTTTCAGGGCGTGAGTGAGGCCGGTGCCGCCGTGGCTCGGAATAATCTGGAGAACGCGGTAGCTCTGCCAGTAGTTGGCGAGCTGTGCAGTCAGGGGCAGGAGAATGAAACCGGTGCGCAGCCAGCGGGGCCAGCGAGTGTGTGCGATGCCGAGCATGCAGAGACCGAGTGCGGCGTGCAGGAACGCGGCGCAGGCGTAAAAATAATACTCCTGCAGGGCATACGCGAACGGGAAGAGGAGTTGGGCGGCGAGGAAGGCGCCGAAGCACGCGAGCACGGGGCCTCGTCGCGCAGGGGCGAACGCAAAACCTGTGGCGAGAACGAGCAGAATGATCCAAGGCGTGGCAATGGCTTGTTTCCAGCCGGTGAGCAGCCATTCCCAGGTCTGCGCCGACAGGCGGCCGGCGAGATCGAGTAGACCGAAATTATCGTGAGAAAGGTTTCTAGCGCTGAAGATGTAGGCTGAGGGGTGGGCAAGTTTGATTTGGTCGGTGAAGTTGAGCCACCAGGCAAGAGCGCCGAGCGGAATCGCCACGCAACTCGAAGCCCAAGTGGCCAGCGCAGCAGCGTCGCGCCGGCGTCGCTGGCGCAGGAGTCGCACGATGGCGACCGCGCCGCCGAAGGCGGCTGGGAGCAACCACACCGCAAACGTGGTGTTCTTGACCAACGCGGCGGCGGTGCCCGGGACGGTGCAAACGACGAAATGGACGAAGCGGCCTGTTCGCAGTGTTTCAGCGAAGGACCACAGGAACCAGGCCGAGCACATGAGGGCCATCGATTCCATTAGGAACGCCCGGGAGTAGAAAATATAGACGGGGCACGTCAGGACCAAGGCGAGGATGAGCAGGCGGTTGGGCGCGTGAGGCTCGAAACGACGGAGAAGGAGGAACAGCGCGGGCAGAGTGCCGTAAAAACAAAGAAGTGAAACTGTGCGCGCGGCTTTGTAGTGCGGGACGTCGGTGGCGCGGCTCAGGAGCACGACGGCCCATTCATAGAGGGGGAACTCGAGCGGATTGGACACCCATGGTTTGCCGAGAATGGGAGTTTCATAGCGCAGGGAAAAATTGTCCTGTTGATCGATGTAGTAGGCGATCAGCGCCGTTTGAGACTGGCGGAACTCGTGGCCGGGCATGAACCCTGCGTTCCAGTTCAGCGTCGCACAGTAGAAGTGAGCGATGCATGCGAGGAGGAACAGGCCGGTCATGGCCCGCGGGGTAAACGCGGGCGGACGGGGTTCAGGGGAGGAGGAAGTCGTCGGGAGGGTAGCAGGCGAGGTGAGCATCGTCTGTTCCGGTTGACGGAATTCGGCCTAAGCCGCCGCGCCTGGCGACAGCAACGCCTTCCTCACGACAACCAAGAGGTGGAATCCCTCTATTCGTCAGCGCGGAAATACCGGCTGCCGCGCGACGCAACGCGACCTACAGAATTCGGCCGTTTTGGTAGGCGATGCGGCCGTTGACGATCGTGGTGCGGACGCGGGCGGTGAGTTGCTGGCCGTGCCAGGGGGAGTTCGACGATTTGCTGAAGCCGGCTTTGGCGTCGTAGGTCCACTTTTCGTTGGGATCGAAAAGGCAGACGTCGGCGTCGGCGCCTTCGGCGAGCGTGCCGGCGGGGAGTTTCAAAATCTCGGCGCCGCGGCGAGACAAAAGGTCGATGACGCGCGGGAGTTTGAACTTGTTTTGGCGGACGAGGATTTCCAGGGAGACGGCGAGGGAGGTTTCGAGGCCGAGGATGCCGTTGGGGGCGTAGTCGAATTCCTTGTCCTTTTCGTAGTCGGTGTGCGGGGCGTGGTCGGTGCTGATGCAGTCGAGCGTGCCGTCACGAAGTCCGTCGATGAGCGCGAGCCGGTCGGCTTCGGTGCGCAGCGGCGGGTTCATTTTGAAATTGGTGTCGTAGGTCGCGATCGATTCGTCGGTGAGCGCGATGTGATGCGGCGTGGCCTCGGCGGTGATGCGGGCGCCGCGTTGTTTGGCGCGGCGGATGACGTCGACGGAGAATTTCGACGAGATGTGCTGCAGGTGGATGTGCGCGCCGGTGTATTCGGAAAGGATGACGTTGCGGGCGACGATGAGGTCTTCGGCGGCGTTGGGCCAGCCGCGGAGGCCGAGGCGGGTGGAGACGACGCCCTCGTTCATGACGGCGCCGTGGGTCATGGACGCGTCCTGGCAGTGATCCATGACGGGCAGGTCGAACATCTTGGCGTATTCGACGGCGCGGCGCATGAGCTCGTTGTTTTGGACGCACTCGCCGTCGTCGGTGATCGCGACGACGCCGGCGCGTTTGAGGGAGCCGATGGGAGCGAGGGCCTGGCCCTTCATGCCGACGGTGATGCAGCCGGTGGGGAGAACCTTCACGACGGCGTCGCGGCGGACGGCGTCGTTGATGTATTGGATGGTGCCGGCGTTGTCGGCGACGGGCGACGTGTTGGGCATGCACACGACGGTGGTGAAACCGCCGGCGGCGGCGGCGCGGGAGCCGGTCGCGATGGTTTCCTTGTGGGTCTGGCCGGGCTCGCGGAAGTGGACGTGGATGTCGACGAGGCCGGGGCAGGCGACGAGGCCGGCGGCGTCGATTTTCTTCGCGGATTTTTTCTGCGCGGCGGAGAGCGAGGAGGCGAAGCGGCCGTTGACGATGAAGACGTCGCCCGGGGCATCGCGCTTGGCGGCGGGGTCGATGACGCGGGCGTTTTGGATCCAGAGGGCGGGCATGAAAGGAAATCGTTCTCGTTCTTTGTTCTCTTTCTCGTTCTCCCGGGTCGTTCGCGGCTCTGACTCGAGAGAACGAGAACGATTAAGAGAACGAGAACGATTGTTATTCGACGGGCGCGACGTTTTCGGGGTGGCCGCCGGCGCAGAGGTAGAGGACGGCCATGCGGACGGCGATGCCGTTGGTGACTTGTTCGAGGATCACGCTGCGGTCGCCGTCGGCGAGTTCGCTGTCGATTTCGACGCCGCGGTTGATCGGACCGGGATGCATGATGATGGCCTTCGGGTTGAGCCAGCCGGCGCGGGTTTTGTTGAGGCCGAACATGCTGGTGTATTCGCCGAGCGAGGGGAAGTGGCCGCTGGACTGGCGCTCGTGCTGTATCCGGAGAAGCATCACGACCTCGGCGTCGGCAAGCGCGCTCTGGAGGTTGTGAGAAACTTTCACGCCGAGATCGGTGAACCAGTGCGGGACGAGCGTGGCAGGGCCGACGAGGGTGACATCGGCGCCGAGTTTGGTGAGGGCGTGGATGTTGGAACGGGCGACGCGGCTGAAAAGGATGTCGCCGAGGATGACGACCTTGCGGCCTTTGAGGGAGCCGAGGTGCTCCTTCATGGTGAAGGTGTCGAGGAGGCCCTGCGTCGGGTGCTCGTGGGCGCCGTCGCCGGCGTTGACGACGGGGATGTCGAGGATTTGCGAGAGGTAGAGCGGCGAGCCGGCGGCGGCGTGGCGGATGACGATCATGTCGGCGCCGAGCGCGGCGATGTTTTCGGCGGTGTCGCGGAGGGTTTCACCCTTGGTCGTGCTGGAGCTGGCGGCGTCGAAGGAAATGACGTCGGCGCTGAGGCGCTTGGCGGCCATGTCGAAGGCCATGCGCGTGCGGGTGCTGGGTTCGAGGAAGAGGTTGACGATGGTCTTGCCGCGAAGGGCGGGGACTTTTTTCACGCTGCGGGTGAGCGTGCGCTTGAAGGCGACGGCGGTGGCGTGGATCTGCTCGATTTCGGCGAGCGAGAGTTCCTCAAGCGTGAGGAGATGGCGGCGCGTCCAGGGCATTATGGGAGATGGCAGATGGAAGATGGGAGATTGGGTCAGAGCTCCGATTGGCGATGGGCGGGGGCGGGGACGAGGCGGATGGCGTCGCTGGCGTGGTTCGAGGGGTCGAGTCTCACGGTGACTTTTTCCGCGGAGGTGGCTTCGACAGTGAGGCCGGTGTAGTCGGCCGCAAAGGGGAGGCGGCGGCCGGCGCGATCGACGAGGATGGCGAGTTCGACTTTGGTGGGGCGGCCGTGGTCGAAGAGCTCGTCGAGGGCGGCTTTCACGGTGCGGCCGGAGAAAAGGACGTCGTCGACGAGGATGACGGTGGCGCCGTTTACATCGGCGGGAATGTGGGTCGCGGCGAACTCCTTGGGGATGGGGTTGCGGCCGATGTCGTCGCGGTGGAAGGAGATGTCGACGACGCCGGAACGAGTTGAGAGTTGGGAGTTGAGAGTTGAGAGGCGGGAGGCGAGGCGGCGGGCGAGTTCGATGCCGCCGTTGGCGATGCCGAGGAGGAGAAGTTGCGGGGTGGCCGCGTGGCGCTCGGAAATGGCGGCGGCGAGCCGCTCGATCGCGGCGTGGATTTCGTCGGGGCCGATGGTCTTCGGTGTGGCCACGAGGGTTGGTTGTGGGGAGGGCGGATGGCGCGGTAAAGCGAAATGTCGGGGCGGATTTTGGCGGAGGGGGAGCACGAGCAGGATTACGAGCACGAGGACTAAGGGGGAGGGAGGGGCGGGGCTTTTGGGTGGTCTGCGTGACCAAGTCGAGAACGAGAAAGAGAACGATGGCCTTAGGGGCTTATGGGGGGAGGGTTTGGCGGAGGGGGCGCGATGGGATTCTTTTTCACGGGCTCGAGCCAGGCGGTGAGGTCGGGGTCGGAGCGGAGGACGTGGTCGGTGCGGTAGTCGGGCGCGAGGAGGGCGTGGTAGGCGGGTTCGAGGAAACGGCGGCAGTGGAGGAGCACGCGGGTGTGCTGGCCGGGCGCGCGGACGAGGCGACCAAGGCCCTGGTTTACTTTGGTCATGCCGGGGAGTTGATAGACGCGGCGGACGGCGGTGTCGCGGCCGAGGGGGGAGAATTCGGCGAGGCGAGCGCGTTGGACGGCGTTTACTTCGGGGAGAGCGGGGCCGACGACCATGGCGTGGGAAATGCGACCACCGAGTGCGTCGATGCCTTCGGAGAAGCTGGAGCCGAGGACGAGGAAGAGGGCGTCGGCGGAGGCGAGGGAGGTTTCGACCCAGGCGGTCTGGGCGGCGAGGTCGCGGACGCGGGGTTGCTGGGCGATGCGGAGGTGCGGGGCGAGTTGGGAGAGTTCGCGGGCGATGGTGTCGGCGTAGGCGTAGCTGGGGAAAAAGACCGCGACGCGGGGCGCCGCGATCGGAGATGGGAGATGGGAGATGGGAGATGGGACGGAGACGGAAACGAGGGACGCGATGGTGGTGGCGGTGGTGGTGTAGTGGTGAGAGCGGTGTTGGAAGGTGGTGTCGACGCGGGCGTCGACGGCGACGTCGTAGGCGCCTTCGCGCCAGGGGGTGTGAGCGCGGACGAGGGCGGGGAGGGCGGCGTCGCGGGCTTCCTCGACGCGGAGGAGGTCGGCGGCGCTGGAGAGCTGGGTGTAGAGTTTTTTGGTCTGACGTTTGTTGAGGGTGCCGAGGCGAGCGGGGGGAGGGCTCGGAGATCGAGGTTCGGAGATCGGAGAGCGGGATGCGTCGAGGCCGCAAGAGGCGGCGAAGGCGTCAGTGGGCGTGAGGGTGGCGCTGGCGAGGACGTCGCCCCCGAATTCGCGGAGAGTGGCGCCGATGGCGGGTGCGGCGTCGAGGCAGGTGAGGGCGAGCTCGGCGTCGGAGGGGGACCACCAGAGGCGGGGAAGTTGAGAGTTGAGGGTTGAGGGTTGAGAGTTGAGGGCTTCGAGGAGGGCGGGGATGGACCAGAGGGCGTCGGAGGCGCGGGGGCCGAGTTCGGCGAAGTCGAGGGCGGTGGCGGTGATGTGTTTCGCGATTTCGGCGAGCAGATGACGGGCGTCGTCTTCGGTGTCGGGCGTGAGCGCGTCGGAGCGGCGGAGCTGGTGAAGGAAGTGGCACCAGTGATCCCAAGCGGTGACGAGTTGGGCGAGGGGGCGGACGCGGTGGAGTTCGTCGCGCACGGCGAAGGCTTCGGCGGCGGTGAAGGCGTGCGAGTAGGCGTCGGCGACGCGCGAGGGGAGGTTGTGGGCCTCGTCGATGAGGAGGAGCGTGCGGGCGGGATCGAAGCCGGGTTGTTCGAAGAAGAGGCCGCGATTGCGGGGGGCGAAGACGTAGTTGTAGTCGCCGATCCAGACGTCGTTGAAGGCGAGGGCGGCTCGGGTGACTTCGTAAGGGCAGATGCGGGCGGAGCGGCCGGCGGCGCGAAGGGTGTCGAGGTCGCGCGGGTGATTTTCGTCGAGGTAGAAGCGGGCGAGGCCGGAGGAAGGCCAGCGGGCGGAGGCGTCGGCGAGGTAAGCGCAGGCATCGCGGACGCAATGGAAGGTGTGATTGACGCAGTGTTCGGATTTGTTGCGGACGTGCCAGGATGCGACCGGAGTCGCCGCAGATGAGAGTTGAGGGTTGAGAGTTGAGAGATCGGACAGCGGGGCCGGGGTGGTCATCTGCTGGAGGGTGCGGACGACCTGGAGCTGGCCGGTGGATTTGCTGGTGAGGTAGAGGGCGCGGTCGAAGTGGCCGGAGCGGAGCTGGCCGAGCGCGAACTCGAGGAGAACGCCGGTTTTGCCGAAGCCGGTGGGGGCTTCGAAGAGGACGAGCGGGTGTTTTTCGAAAATGGCGGTGAGGTCGCGCTGGGTGGTTTCCTGGCCGGGGCGCGGGGTGGAAAAGGCGGGACGGAAGGAGAGATGGCGGAGCCGTTGGCGGGCGCGATGGCGGTGATCGAGGAATTCGACGACGCGCTCGAGCTGGACGCGGAAGAACGTGTCGTCGGCGGGGGTGAGCGTGACGGTTTGGGAGAGGCCGCTGGAGACTTCGACGAAGACTAGCTGAGAGTTGAGGGTTGAGAGTTGAAAGTTGGGGTTGGAGCGGAGGAGGGCGGCGTAGGTGGCGAGTTGGGCGAAGTAGTCGGGGTAGGCGGAGCGGAGTTCGGATTCGTCGGCGGGGAGTTCGCGGGTGACGGTTTTGATTTCGCGGAGGGTGAGCGCGGCGGCGGTGCGGAGGAGCTGGTCGATGCGGCCGGTGAGGGTGAGAACCCAGCCGTGGTGCGCGATGCGGCCGGTGAGGGGGATTTCGAATTCGGTGGCGGGGCTTTCGTCGGTCGCCCGGGCGCGGAGCTGATTGTGCCAATGCGTGCCGAGCTGGGCGCGCCAGATGCCTTGGGGGCCGCCGGAAGCGTCGCGCGGGCCGGTGATGAAGGACGCGAACTCGCCGACGCTCAGGGAAGCGGTGCGTTGGTCGAGATCGAAAACCATGGAGGACTCACGCAACACGGGGTGCGCGTGGAAGGGAAATCGAAATCGGGGCGATGAGCGGGAGCGGCTAGTCGAGAAGGATTTCGGTGTGACCTCGGAGGTATTCCTCGAGGCGGGAGGTGAGGCGGGCGACGGCGGGCGAGGAAGGATTGTCACCTATTAAGTGACAATTTTCGGGAGAAGTCGTGAGTTGCGAAAGGGGGGAGTTGAGGACGGTGGCGACGGCGGTGCGGTCGGCGGCGGGGAGGGTGGGGAACCAGTGCTCCTTTAGGGGGTAACCTTCGTCACGGGCGAAGCGGTAGAGGCTTTTGAACCAGACGAGGTCGGCGCGCGGGGTGGACGCGAAGGCGGCGAGGGCCTGGCGAAGGAGGGAGGCGACGGCGGAACGGGATTCCTCGGGGACGGGGTTGCGGGCGACGAGCGAGGCGAGCGATGACGCGTGGCGCAGGGTGTCGTAGCTGCGGCCAAGGGTGTCGTGGCGAGCGAGGAGGCGGGTTTCCTTGAGGAACCAGGTCTGGCCCTGGTTGGAGGATTCGAGAGAGAGCGAGGCTTCGTCGAAGAGATCGAGCGCGAGGGCGGTGGTGGAGGTTTTCTTGCTGACGCGCTGGAGGACGAGGAGCGGGCCGTGGGTGGCGGAGAAGGCGGTGAGGCTTTGAAATGAGTCGGAGGGCGGGCGCTTCTGGAGGATGAAGGCGTCGGTCTGGAGCGGGAGCGCGGGCATGTGCTCAGGGGAGCTCCATCTGTCTACTTAACTCACTGTCGTGCTCTTTCTCGTTCGTCGGCTGGCCTGATTTAGGGGCGCTTTCGATCCGAGAAAGAGAACGAGAACGAGAAAGATGGGGTCAGGGGAGCGCGGAGGTTTTTACGGCGGGCCAGGACGGGATCACGGCGCCGCCGGAGACGATCATCTTCATCGCGTCGCCGACGGGCATTTCGAGTTCGGTGACCTTTTCGCGGGGCACCATGACGAGGAAGCCGCTGGTGGGGTTGGGGGCGGTGGGGACGAAGAGCGTGACGGTTTCGGAGGCGATGAGCTGGTGGGGTTCGCCTTGCTGTTTGTTGGTGAGGAAACCGATGACCCAGACTCCGTCGCGGGGGAATTCGACGAGGACGGTTTTACTGAAGAGGTTGCGGTTTTGGCTGCGGAAGGTGGCGACGATTTGTTTGACGGAGTTGTAGAGGCCGCCAACCCCGGGGATGCGCTGGATGGCGCGCTCGGCCATGCTGAGGAAGACTTTGCCGAAAACGTAGTTGGAAAGAAAACCGAGAGCGGTGACGAGGAGGACGACGATGAGGGTGGCGACGAGATCCCAGAGGAAGGGGATGTTCTGCAGCGCCTCGGGAAGATAGGCCAAATAGATCGGCCGAAATGTGCCGCCGACGGCGTCGATGACCCATTTGAACGCGAGGATCGTGACGATAAGCGGGGCGAGGAGGAGGGCGCCGGAGATAAAGGCGTTGCGAAACGTGACGAGACGTGAGGCCGGTGCGGGCGTGGTGACTTCGGACGACATGAGCGGACGCACGGTAGCTCAGGCGGGCGGGAAGGCACGGAAAAAGGGGACGGTCTGCGGCAACGAGGATTAGTGCGGGGTTGCGGGCTGGGACGATAGCGTCCTGCAGGACCCCCTGGGTGTGCGGCAGGTCGTCCCAGTCGGTGCCATTGGCGAGAAGGAGGCGGAGGTCGGGTGTGCCAGAGGATTGGATACACCCATGGCGGACAGACTCGGACCGACGGCGCGGGTCAGCACGGGTTTGCCGCCGGCGAGGTTGCTGCCGAGCTCGATGCCGAGACGATCGGGCGACACCTAGGCGAACGCGGGCGGCAACTGGATCCACAAGGCCAGCGCGACTCGGACCTGGTTTTGCGGGTTCATGGCGGGCGGGAGCCCGGATTAGACGACGGAGAAGCGCGGGATGCAATCGCCATGGCTGCGCAGCAATTGCAGAGAGCGTTTTTCGGCGCGGCGCATCACGCGTTTTTTGGCGGGCTGGAGGTCGTCGTAGCCAGCGAGGTGGAGCCAGCCATGGATGACGTAGAGCGTGAGCTCGGCGGAGAAGGCGGAGAGGAGTTTCTTCGGAAGCGGACGTGAAGGAGAAGCGCGGGGAGCGATCTGGCGGAGGGCGGCGTCGGCGGAGACGCAGATTTCGCCGGCGAGGCCGGCGGTGGGGTCGCCTTCGAACGTGATGACGTCGGTGATCGACGGGTCGTCGAGGAAGTCGGCGTGGAGTTGGGCGAGGGCGGCGTCGGTGAGGAAAACGAGGGAGAGTTCGCCGGTGAGGAAGATAGGGGTGCGGATTTCGAAGGCGGTGTGGTTGGCATCGAGGAGGGCGATGGCGCGTTTGATGGCGCGGCGATCGAGGCGGAGGCGCGGGTGACGGTTGGCGATCGAGATCGAACGTGGGTTCACGAGTGGAAAGATTCCGGCGCGGATGCGGGGGAGCGGCAATGGTGAAAGCTCGGCTCGCTGACGCTCGCGGTTACGTCCGCAGGGGGCATCAGCGGAGGTGTTAGGATGGTTTGGGGTTTGGAATACCGTGTGGGGCGGGTGCGACGGGGCTTGGCGGGGCGGAGTGGCGGGAGCAGGGTGGCGGCGCTCGGTCGAGCGCGATGACTACGAGGCCCCGAAATCCGATTGGCGGCGACGACACGCGAGGCGTGACGCGACGGGGATTTTTGAGATCGCTGGGGACATCGGCGGTGGTCGCGGCGGCGCTGGGTTCGCCGGGTGTGACGAAGGCGCTGGCGGAGGAAAAGGTGCGGGAGCGCGAACTTGGACCGGCGGCGGCGCCGGTGGAGTTGAACGTCAACGGCCGGGCGGTGACGCTGCAGGTCGAGCCGCGGACGACGCTGCTGGAGGCGCTGCGTATCCACGCGGGCCTGACAGGGGCGAAGGAGTCGTGCGACCGGGCGAGTTGCGGGGCGTGCACGGTATTGTTGAACGGCGAGCCGGTGTATGCGTGTTCAGTGCTGGCGATCGAGGCGCAGGGGGCGGTGGTGGAGACGATCGAAGGCGTGATGAAGGATGGGAAACTTTCGATGCTGCAGCAGGCGCTGGTGGAGCACGATGGGTTGCAGTGCGGGTATTGCTCGCCGGGCGTGGTGATGACGTTGACGGCGTTGTTGCGGAAGAGTCCGCACCCGACGGCGGACGAGGTTCGGCGGGCGTGCGCGGGAAATCTGTGTCGCTGCGGATCGTATCCGCGGATCTTTGCGGCGGCGCTCGGAGCGGGCGGGGCGAAGAGCGCGAGCGCGGTGAAGGTGATCACGGTGAAACATCATGGGCTGGCCTAAACAGACGCGTTATCTGGGAAAGCTGGTGACCCGGGTGGACGGGCCGGCGAAGGTGTCGGGGCGGGCGAAGTTCACGACGGACGTTGTGCCGGCGGGAATGCTTTACGGGGCGATCCTGCGGTCGAAGTGGCCGGCGGCGCACGTGCGGTCGGTGGATGTTTCAAACGCGGCCGAGGCGCCGGGGATTCGCGCGGTGGTGAAGATGCACGAAGGCGAGTTCGACCTGCGGTATTATGGGCAGGAGATCGCGGCGGTGGCCGGGACGAGTCGCGATGCGGTGATGGAAGCGCTGGAACTGATCGTGGTGGACGCGGAGCCGCGGGAGTTTGTGGTGAAGGAAGTCGATGCGATGCGGACCGGAGCGCCGCAGGTGGTGCCGGGGCAGGCGAATTTCGGCGAAGGGAAGATTGCGGAGACGGGCGACGTGGAGGCGGCGCTGGCGGCGTCGGACGCGGTGGTGGAGGCGACGTTTGGGACGCCGGTGCAGATCCACGAGCCGATGGAGCCGCATGCACATGTGGTGCGCGTGGAGGACGACGAATTGACGGCGTGGTCGTCGACGCAGGCGGTGTTTATTTGCCGGGACGTGTATGCGCAGGCGATGGGGCTGCCGCAGAGCAAGGTGCGCGTGATCTGCGAGCACATGGGCGGCGGATTCGGATCGAAATTTGCGCCGGGCGTGGAAGGTGTCTTGTGCGCGCGGCTGGCGAAAGCGGCGAACGCGCCGGTGAAGCTGGTGTTGACGCGGTTCGAACAGGCGCTCGCAGTGGGGAACCGGCCGTCGTCGTGGCAGAAGATCAAGCTGGGTGGAACGAAGGATGGGCGATTGACGGCGTTCGAGCTGCAGTCGTTTGGGACACCGGGATTCAGCTCGGGGGTGACGAACGAAGGCGGGAGCGGCGGGGCGGCGTTTCCGGCGCCGTATATTTACAAACCGGATACGACGCGGGTGAAGCAGGGGAGCGTGGCGGTGAACGCGGGGCAGTCGTGCGCGATGCGCGCGCCGGGGCATCCGGTGGCGTCGGTGGGGATGGAGGGAATCTTGGACGAGCTGGCGGTGAAGCTCGGGATCGATCCGGTGGAGATGCGGTTGAAGAACGATCCGTCGGAGATTCGGCGGATGGAATACGAGATCGGCGCGAAGGAATTCGGTTGGAAGGAAAAGTATCGGAAGCCGGGCGCGACGGAGGGGGCGGTGAAGGTGGGCGTGGGTTGCGCGGGCGCGGCGTGGATGAGCGGAGGGCGGGGCACGCAGGCGGAGATCGAGGTGAATCGCGACGGCACGGTGGAGGTGCGGGTGGGGACGCAGGACTTGGGGACGGGCTCGCGGACGGTGGTGCAGGTGGTGGCGGCGGAGATGTTGGGCATCGACCGGGAGTGGATTGGCGTTCGGGTGGGCGACACGCGTTTTCCGCCGAGTGGGGCGAGCGGGGGGAGTCAGACGACGGCCTCGGTGTCGCCCGCGATTTACGACACGTGCGAGAAGGTGTTGGCGAAGTTGAAGGAAATTTCGGGGATCGAGGATCCGCGCGGGAAGAACTGGAAGGCGGCGTGCGCGAAGATCGGATCGGCGCCGTTGCAGGTGCGCGGAGCGTGGCGCGAAGGGTTGTCGGCGGGCGGCGCGTGCGGCGTGCAGTTCGCGGAGGTGGAAGTGGACACGGAGACGGGATTCGTGAAGGTGCGAAAAATGCTCGTCGTGCAGGATGTCGGAGCCGTCGTGAATGCGCTGACGTGCGAGAGTCAGATCAACGGCGGCGTGATCATGGGACTCGGATATGCGTTGTATGAGCAGCGGGTGATGGATGCGCGGACGGGGGTGGTGCTGAATGCGAATCTGGAGACCTACAAGCTGCCGGGGGCGGCGGATATTCCGGAGATTCGGATCGTGTTGTTGAACCAGCCGGAGCGGGGAGTGATTGGGGTGGGCGAGCCGTGCACGGTGCCGACGGCGGCGGCGATCGCGAATGCGGTGGCGAATGCGATCGGGGTGCGCGTGG
>JAEZAD010000216.1 GCA_023430565.1 Verrucomicrobiota bacterium | reverse complement strand
TGGGCGGCTTTGAGGGCGCCGATGCCGTCGCGCATGATGTCCCAGCCGAGGACTTCTTCGTAGAGGTAGGTGAGCTGGATGCGGCCGGCGAATTTCGCGAAGTCGGCGTCGCGCTCGATCAGCGTCTTCGAGTTGAGGATGATCGTGGCGTCGAGGTCCTTTTGGGAAATCTGGTCGTAAACGGAGCGGCGGAGCTCGATTTCGATCTCGTCATTGGAGAGGCAGAGATCGAGGCCGATGCGGGCGAACTCGATGCGTTTGCGGAGGTCGGCGCCGTCCCAGAAGACGTTGGAGCCGTCGGCTTTTTTGACGACGATCATCGCGGCCTGGCCGGTGGCGTCGGTGGACGCGGAAGCGAGATCGCTGGTGGTGTCGGCGTCGGAAATGGCGGTGAGCGCGGATTCGAAACCGGCGTCGCGGGCGGCGGCGCGCTGGGCGCGGAAGAGGATGTAGGCTTCGGCGACCTTGAAGTGGCCGGACTTCATGAGCTCTTCCTGGACCATGTCCTGGATTTCCTCGATGTGGACGAAGCTTTGTTTCGAGGCGTGGACGCGGTCGTTGACGGCGCGGGTGATGGCGACGGCGGGGGCGGAATCGCGCTGGAGGGAGAGGAAGGTTTTGCGAACGGCGATCTCGACCTTCTGGTCGCTCCACGGAACGACCTGGTTGTTGCGGCGGATGACGCGGAGGGTGGAGGTGGCGGCGGACTCGCGGTTGACGCCGATCTTGCGGGCGCGGTTGAGGAGGAGGCTCTTGGCGACGAAGTAGGCGTTGTTGTCGACGAGGGTTTTTTCGATGAGCTCGTAGAGGGCTTCGAGGGTGAGCTTCACCGGCGCGGAGGTGGCGCGCGAGAGGTCGGTGAGATTGGCGGCGACCTCGCGGCAGATGCGGACGATCCAGGCTTTGTTGGTGTCGTTGAAGATATCTTTTTCGCCGCGGGCGAGGCAGACGTTGGTGAGGGCCTTGCCAAGGGTGTCGGCGACTTCGGCGAGGACGAAGCGCTCCTCGCCGTGGGGGCAGATGAGGGTGACAGGGGGAAGCGGAATGGCTTCGCCGGCGAGCAGCTCACGCCAGGCGAAATGGGGCTTTTGGTCGACGGGGGTGTGGACGGTGCGTTTGAGCGCGAGGTCGTGAACGAGGGAGGGCGTGCTGCTCATGGTGGTGGAGTGGGGCGAGGGTGCGGGGTGCGGGGAACGGACGAAGTTGAGAGTTGAGGGATGAGAGTTGAGAGCGGGACGGACGGAAAAAAGGGAAAGGCGGTGGCCAGAGGGGGAAGCGATCAGCGGTCAGCGATCAGCGTTCGGCGGGTTGAAGCGGGAAGCAGGAACGAACGAGGGGAGGGAAGACTAGAAAATCAAATCGTGCTCGTGATCTTGATTCGTGCTCGCGATCGAAAATTCAGCCGGAGCGAGCACGAGCACGATTACGAGCAGGAGCACGAAGATGAAGCGGGGAGCACGAGCACGATTACGAGCAAGAGCACGAAGGTGAGGAGGGGAGCACGAGCACGATGACGAGCAGGAGCACGAAGGTGCGGCGGACGATCAGAGCTCGTCGTCGGAGGCGACGTTGAGGGAGGAGGCTTTCTGGTATTCGGTGACGCGGCCCTCGAAGAAGTTTTGCTCCTTCTTGATGTCCATCATCTCGGCGAGCCACGGCAGCGGATTCTTCACGCCGGCGGCGAGGGGCGTCAGGCCGCAGCCCTCGAGGCGGCGGTCGGCGATGAAATCGATGTAGGTGAGGAATTCGTCGGCGGCGAGGCCAACGGCGTTCACGGGGAGGCAGTCCTTGATGAACTCCTTTTCGAGCGTGATGGCTTCGCGCATGAGGCCGCGGAGCTCTTCCTTGAACTCGGGCGTCCAGATTTCGCGGTTCTCCTCGATGAGATCCATGAAGAGATTCCGGAAGACCTCGATGTGGTTCGATTCGTCGCGGAGCGTGTAGCGGAACATCTGGCCGATGCCGGGAAATTTGTTCTGCCGGTAGAGCGACAGGACCATGCCGAAGAGGCCGTAGAACTGCGTGCCCTCCATGCACTGGCCGAAAACGAAAATGTTTTTCGCGAGGAGCTTTTTGTTTTCGGGGAGGGTGAGGTCGAGGTCGCGGCGGAGGGACTTGGAGACCTTGGTGACGAATTCGTTTTTGCGGACGATCGTCGGGACGTCCTCGAACATGGCCTCGCACTCGTGCGGGTTGATGCCCAAGGAGGCGATCATGTAGAGCAGCGAGTCGGCGTGGATGTTTTCCTCGTGGGCGTGGCGGCCGAGGACGAGCTTCAATTCGGGGGCGGTGACGAGTTCGCGGACGACGTGCTGGATGTTGTCACCGACGATGCCTTCGGCGGCGGAGAAGTAGCCGATGCCCATGCGGATGATCCAGCGCTCGACGTCGGAGACGGCTTTGTCGTCGCGCCACTGCTCGATGTCCTTGCCCATCGGGATGTCCTCGGGCTCCCAGTGGTTGGCCTTCATCTTCCGGTAGAGATCGTAGGCCCACTGGTATTTCAGCGGGAGGAGGTTGAAGCACATGGTCTCGCGACCGTTGATCACCTTTTTGGCGGCGAAGGCGGCTTCGGCTTTGGCTTGATCGAGGACGAAAGTTTTGGCGCCGACTTGGAAGGTTTTCTGCATGGCGGGACGAGGCGGTGGAACGAGGGATGGAAAAGGCCGGGGAAACGACAGGGAAAGGTCGGTTCTTTGGGACGGCGGGGGACGCGAGCGAACGAAACTTGTTGGAAGTTATTGACCGGTTGTTGACCACAACAGGCTGTGGTCTCCGACCGCGACGACCACAACCTATTGAAGCGGGACAAAAAATGCGTCAATGCGTTTGTGGGCGGATTTCGGTAAATTTCGGAGAAATTTTGGCTTGCCGGAGGACTCCGCGAATTTCTGGGGAAAGGGGGAAGAAACAGACCCGGCACGCATGGAGTCATGGAGGCGCGGAGAACGGTGGAGAGGGAGTTGGGCGGGGTGAAGAAAGGGGAAGGGGTGGTGCCTTGAAAGGGCGCTTTGCGGAGGCGGCGGAAATCGCCCGAGAGGGCGTTCGGGCGGGCGCCTGCAGGCGAGCGAGCGCGGGCGGGCTATGTTGCGCGATGAGTATTGAAAAAGTCAGCACGCGGGCGGCGCGGCCGCCGCATCCCTTGCGCGGCGCGGTGGTGGTGATCACGGGGGCGTCGAGCGGGATCGGGCGGGCGACGGCGCGGGCGTTTGCGCGACATGGCGCGCGGCTGGTGTTGACGGCGCGGAATGCCGACGGGCTCCGCGAAACGGCGGGCGAGTGCGCGATGCTGGGCGCGCATTCGCTGGTGGTGCCGGCGGATGTGACGAATGCGGAACAGATGGGCGAGCTCGTGCGCAAGAGCGTGGAGGCGTTCGGGCGGATTGACGTGTGGATTAACAACGCGGGCGTGGGGCTGTTTGGACCGATGTTGAACGCGGAGATGTCGGCGCATCGCCGGGTGGTGGAGACCGACCTGCTCGGTGCGATGAACGGCGCGGCGGCGGTGCTGCCGCAGTTCGTGCGGCAGGGCGGCGGTATCCTGATTTCGAATATATCGATCGGCGGATTTGTGCCGGTGCCGTTCGCGGCGGCTTACACGGCGGCGAAGTTCGGGCTGCGCGGGTTCATGGCGGCGCTGCGGCAGGAGTTTGCGCAGCATCCGCGGATTCACGTGTGTGCGGTGTTTCCGGCGGTGATCGACACGCCGGGGTTTCAGCACGGGGCGAATGTGTCGGGGGTGGAATTGAAACCGGCGGGGCCGACGTTTTCGCCGGAGAAGGTGGCGGAGGCGATGGTCGGGCTGGCGTTGTATCCGCGCGCGGAAGTGCCGGTGGGGTGGCCGTCGCATCTGGCGCGATTCGGTTATGGCGCGGCGCCGGGCGTGACGGAATGGATCGCGGGGGCGGTGATGCGGCGATATCTGCGGCGGGCGGCGCGGGCGCCGCGGGAGGACGGAAATCTGTTTACGCCTTCCGCGGGCCGGTTGACGGCGCACGGCGGCGCGCGAAATGGCGTGCGCCGGCGAAAGGGAAGGGCGCTGGCGTGGGCGGGAGCGGCGGGAGCGGGTTTGGCGCTGGCGGTGTGGGGCGTGGCGCGGGCGCGGAGGTGAAGGCGGGGAACCGCTCGCTGGCGCTCGCAGCCACGAGCGCGAAACGCTCACGCGTATCGCTCCCGGCTTAGCGGAGCTGGCGGTCTTCGTGGACCTCGGTCGCGGTGACTTCGATGACGTCGCTGGCGGGCGGGCGTCGCATGGGGGCGGGACGCGGACGCGGCGCGGCGGCGATGGCGGGGCGCGTTTTGCCGAAAAGGCGACGCGAGAGGAAAACAAGGATGATCGTGACCGCCGCGACAACGGCGGTGAACAGCCCGCCGACGATCGCGACGATCACGGCGAGCGCGGTCAGGAGAAGTTGCACGATGCGCACAGCGAAGAAGACCCGGTGGCGCGGTGAAAGTTACGAGGAGTTAAGGGGCGGCCTCTTGAACCAAGGAGACAGGGAGGCACGGAGAAGAAGGACGCTTTGAGGCGTGGCTTCGGTCCGGGCCCCGGCCCCTGACTCATTCGGCGGTGAAGCCGTTGCCGGTGGCGGCCCAGTAGATGCCGCCGTAAATGTGGTGGCGGAAGTTGGGATCCGAAAACGTGGCAGGCAGATGGCCGAGTGCGGTGTAGAACGAGCGGCCGCCGTCGTAATTCTGATACCAGGCGACCGGGTGAAAATCGCCCATGCCGCTGCCTTTTTTCACGCCCCAGTTGGCGGCGGGCTTGTAGGTCTTTTCGTCGACGGAAAGCAGGAACTTGAGCTGGTCGGACGTCGGCGGGCCGAACTCATACCACTCTTCGGTGAAGAGGAAACGTTTCGCGAAGCGGTCCATGCCGGGGAAGTTGTAGTCCTCGACCTTCATCGTCGCGGTCTGGACGGCCGGGTGAATGTGAAACATGTGGCCGACCATTTTCGTGAACCACGGCCATTCGTATTCGGTGTCGGAGGCGCTGTGGATGCCGACGAAGCCGCCGCCCTTTTGGATGTAGCGTTCGAACGCGGCCTGCTGTTCGTCGTTGAGGACGTCGCCGGTGGTGAGGAGGAAGATGACGACCTGGTATTTCGCGAGTTCGGTGTCGTTGCACCAGCGGCCGGCGTCCTCGGTCCAGAACACCTCGAAGTCGTGGAGTTTGGCGAGTTCCTGGATGGCGGTGACGCCGGCGTTGATGGAGTCGTGATGCCAGCCGACGGTCTTGGAGAAGAGGACGGCTTTGAACTGCTCGGCGCGGGTGGCGGAGGCAGCGAGGAGCGTGAGGAGAATGAACGCGAGGGATCGCAGGGTTTTGCTCATGAGAAAGAGGAGCTTGGGTCGGCGGGGGCGAGCGACGCAAGCGCGGGAGATGAAAGGCGTTTCCGATAGAGCACGTGGAGCTGCAGCGGGTGGCCGTCGGGCAGTTTCGGGTGAAGGAAATCGCCGGCGAGGTCGCGCGTGAAACCGAGGCGCTCCATGAGGGCGCGGGATTTGAGATTGGGCACGGCGGTGAATGAAACGAGTTCGTGCAGGCGGAGGACGGTGCGCGCGTAATCTTCGGCCTGGCGGGCGGCGGCAAAGGCAAGGCCGCGGCCCCAGAACGCGGGAAGAAAGCGCCAGCCGATTTCGACACAGGGGGTGAACGGGGCGGTGAACGACGGCTCGCCGAGCCCGGCGGTGCCGGCGAACTGGCCATCGACTTCGACCGCCCAAAAGCCCCAGCCGCGGGCCGAGATGGCGTCGCGGTAGCGTTGGAGGGCGGCGCGCGATTCCTCGATGGTGAACCGTGAAGGAAAATAGCGCATGACGCGCGGGTCGGCGTTCATGGCGGCGAACGGAACAAGGTCGGCGTCGGTCCATTGGCGCAGGGTTACGACGGGAGAGGTCATCGCGGCCGGATTGAAGCGGAGGCCGGCCGCTGGGCGCGATGGCAATTCTGTCCTGTTCGCCGGCCGCCGACGGCGATGTGCGGCCCTCGCGATCGAAGCACGTCGGCCGGATCGCGGGGGCGGATCGAACGCCCTACTTTTGGCGAGGCGAGCCGGCGGCGGCGCGGGCGGGGGAAGCGGACGGCGCGCGTCTTTTGGAGGCCTGCGCGCGGGGGTTGAATTCGAGGGCGAGGGTGAGCCAGTGATTGAACTCCTTCGCGGCGTTCCAGCCTTCGGGCGAGACGAAGACGAAACTTTTCAGCGGACGGCCGGTGAAGGCCATGGGCGTGCAACCGCGGCGCTTCAACGCGGCGGGCACGCCCGCCGGGTCCAGCCGCACCATGAGGCGATCGCCGGTGACGCCGAGACACATCTTTCCGCGCACCATGAAACACAGGCCGCCCATCATGCGCTTCTCCTCGACCGGGAGGCGAAGCCGGCCGAGGCGATCGCGAACGCGCGACGCGAGTTGGGGGTCGTAGGCCATGGACGATGCGTCGCTCGGCGAAGACGCGATCAGCGGATGGCGACTTTTTTGCCGCCATCGGCGGCGGAGCGATAGATCGCTTCGACGACGATCATGTCCTTCAGGCCTTCTTCGCCGGGAGCGAGCAGCGGCGCGTTGTCCATGATGGCGGACGCGTCGTCATCCATCTGCTTCGCTTGCTGATTGGGAATTGTTGCGTCGAGGGCGGTGCCGTCGCTCGTGGTGCCTTTGACGCCGTTGTAGGTTTGGAACGGTGCGAGCTCATACCAACCGTCGGCGCAGTCGACGTGGAGTTTGTTCATGTTTTTGCCGAAGCTCACGTCGCCGATGCCCATGACGCCGCCGGGGAATTCGAGTTCGAAATGCATGGTCTCCTCGACCTCGGAGTAAATTTCGGGGCGCGTGGTCGAGGCCTGGGCCGTGACGGCGATCGGCTCCATGCCGGTGCCGTAGCGAAGGGCGTTGAGCGGATAAACGCCCATGTCGCCCATGACGCCGCCGCCCAGCGCCTTCTTTTGTTTCCAGTGATCGGTGCGGCGTTCGAAATAGCCGGCTTCCGCCATGGCGGAGACGACCTTGCCGTATTTCCGATCGCGGGCGATTTGGATGACGGCCTGGGTGTTGGGCTCGTGGTGCAGGCGGTAGCCGATCGCGAGGGTGACGTTGTTGTCCTTGCAGGCGCGGATCATGTCTTCGCATTCACGAACGGACGGCGCCATGGGCTTCTCGCACCAGACATGTTTGCCCGCCTTCGCCGCGCGGATCGTGTATTCGGCGTGCATGGACGGAGGCAGGACGACGTAGACGACGTCGATCGCGGGGTTGTTGGCGATCTCGTCGAAATTTTCGTAGCTGTAGGCGCTGGCGTCGGGGATCGAGTATTTCTTCTGCCACGCCTCGATCTTGCTGGGCGTGCCGGAGACGATGCCGGCGAGGTGGCATTTGGACGTGAGCTGCAGGGCGGGCGCGAGCAGGTCGGTGCTGTAGTAGCCGAGGCCGACGAGCGCGACGCCGAGTTTTTCTTTCCTCGCTGGGATGCTGACGCTGGCGAAGGCGTTGCGGGCGAGGGCGAGTCCGGCGGTGCCGACGGCGAGATGGCCGAGGAATTTTCTGCGGGTGAGGGTGGGGTTCATTTTGGGGAGGGCATGGGAAGTGAGTTCCAAATTGAAACCACGTCAAAGCCCCCGCCGATTCGTTTTCTGGCAATCAGCTCAAAACCAGGAGGCTCTGCTCGGCGTCCGATTCGAACGTGTGGAGGGAGACCGAGTGGTCGCGGAGCAGCTTCTCGATTCTGCTGCTTGGGCAATTGCCGACGCGGAGAGAGATCACCTTGGGCGGGGCTCCAAACAGCAGGCTGCGCTGTTGGAAATCCGAATCCTTCGACACGATCGACAGGCCGTGCTCCCGGGCGTAATGCCAGACCACCTCATCGGGAACTTGCGCCAGGCCGACATCCTTAACGTGAATGCTCCCCGGGAAGAGGTCGGAGAGACGGGAGACCAGACTGCGCGCGAGGTTCTGGTCGAACAGCAGCTTCATCCGCTCACGACGGTCAGCTTCCGCTCACGATCGGCCGCAAACGCCAAACACGCGCGGATGTCTTCTTCAGTAAGCTCGGGGAAATCGGAGATGATTTCGGGAATAGACATTCCTCCGGCGAGATACTCGAGAACGTCACTTACGGTGATCCGCATCCCGCGGATGCAGGGCTTGCCGCTCCGTTTGCCGGATTCGATCGTGATGATGCTGCGGTAGTCCACGGCCGAAAAGTGCGCCGGATGCTTCGTGCGGTCAAGGATGGCGGATGCGACGAGAGGCGGGGCTATAGCGGCGTATTTGGGCTCTTCGCTGCCATCGTTTGCGCTCCCGGCGCCGCGTCGTCATTTAGGCCGCTCATGCGTTTCCTGATTTTTCTCCTTGGTCTTTGTTTCGCATTTGTCGCCAGCGGTGGCGCCGCGGAGCAGGCTCCGATTCGGGTGCTGATTGTGGACGGGTGCAGCAATCACGACTGGCGGCTGACGACGCGGAGCATTCGGGCGATGCTCGAGCCGACGGGGCTGTTCGCGGTCGATGTGTCGACGTCGCCGCCGACGGCGGAGTCGGCGGAGTGGGACACGTGGCGGCCGAGGTTTCGCGACTACGATGTCGTTCTCCAAACGTATAACGACCTCGGTGGCGGGGCGCCGTGGCCGGCGCCGGTGCGGGAAGATTTCGAGGCGTTCGTGCGTGAAGGCGGCGGGCTTTATGTGTGGCACGCGGGCAACAATGCCTTTCCCGACTGGCCGGCTTACAATCGCATCATCGGGCTTGGCTGGCGGAAGAAGCATCAGGGCGATGCGCTGCAGGTGGGCAAGGGCGGAGAGATCATCCGCATCCCGAGCGGCGAGGGGCTCGATACGAATCACGGCAAACGTTTCGACGCGGTGATTCACCGACTCGGCGAGCATCCGATTCATCGCGGGCTGCCGCGGGTGTGGAAGGCGGCGGACATCGAGGTGTATTATTTCGCCCGCGGTCCGGCGGAGGACGTCGAAGTGCTTTCATATGCCAACGACATCGTGCAGACGAAACTGAACTGGCCGATCGAGTGGACGGTGAAGTTCGGCGAGGGACGCGTTTATACGTCGACGTTCGGACATGTGTGGAAAGGCGACGTGCAGCCGGTGACGGTGCGCGACGCGGGCGTGCAGACGCTCGTCGTCCGCGCGCTGCAATGGCTGGCGAAACGCGAGGTGACGTTTCCGGTGCCGGCCGATTTTCCGACGGAAACGGCGACGTCGGTGCGGACGGAGTTGGTTTTGCCGGCTGACTAGATAATCGTTCACGGCCGTTCGCGAGCGGCGTGATTCGGGCAACGTCGTCCGAACGGACACGGCTGAACGGGCTTGGAACTTTGGCTGGGGAACGCATCGGACGGCGGCCCGAAAGACGGACATCCGCACCCCCAAAAGGCGGGCGGAAACGTTAAGCCTGCGTTCGGCCGATTTCCGATCGGTCGAGGATCAGAAACCCCAAATCAAAACGGTTAAAATGAAACGCTATCGGTTACCCAAATTAGTGCTGGCCGCGACGGTCGCGGCACTTGGAACGTTCGTCCAGTCGGCGGCGGCTGCCGATCCGGGCATTCCGTATGTTTACGATGTCGAGAACACGGGGGCGCATTACCCCGCTCCGGACTTTCCGGAATTCGACTGGCTCCCGATCGTGCGGCCGTTGCCGGATCCGTTCCGGTTTTTCGACGGGACGCGCGACACGTCGTTCGAAAGCTGGGAGCGCCGGCGCAACGAGATCAAGGCCTCGATCGAAGAACACGAGATTGGGCCGAAGCCCGGCACCTCGGATCTCAGCATCTCGGCGACTTACACGCCGCCGCCTGAAGGTGGAAATGCGGGACGTTTGATCGTGGTGGTCACGCGGACGTCGAACGGGCAGACGCTCACGCTGAATTCGAAGGTGTTCGTTCCGCAGGGCTGGGGTGAGGGGCCGTTCCCGGCCTTGATCCCGATGACCGGCGGTTCGGGCGCGTCGACGTCGGGGCCGAACTACGGGCAACTCAGCAGCGTTTTGGCGACGCGTCCGGTGGCGACGGTGGATTTCGTGCACAACCAGGTGACGACGAGCGGGGGTGGCGACAAAACCAACACTCCGTTTTATCTGATGTATCCGGAATTCGCGCCTCCGGGCGGGGCGGCGCCGAACGATCATGGGCAATACGCCGCGTGGTCGTGGGGCGTGAGCCGGTTGATCGATGGCATCGTGATTGCGAGTCAGCAGGCGGAGAATCCGATGCCGGTGGATCCGCAATATCTGGCCGTGAGCGGGTGTTCGTATGCGGGAAAGATGGCGCTGTTTGCCGGGGCGTTCGACGAACGCATCGCGCTCACGATTCCGATCGAGAGCGGCGGTGGCGGGGCGCCGGCGTGGCGCGTTTCGCAGGAGATCGAGGGGAATCGCGAGGTGGAGTCCCTGAGCAACACGGATTACCGCTGGTTCAGCACCACGCGGATGAGGCAGTTCAGCCAGAACAATGTCTACAAGCTGCCGCACGATCATCACGAGTTGATGGCAATGGTGGCGCCGCGGGCCTTGATCGTGACGGGCAACACGAACTATCTCTGGCTGGCCAACCGGCCCAATTACGTGTCGTCGCGCGCGACGCAGAAGATCTACGAAACCCTGGGCATTGGAGACCGGTTTGGCTTCGTGATCGACGGGGGGCACTTCCATTGCGCCATCCCGCCGTCGCAGGTTCCGGTGCTGGCCAACTTCGTCGACAAGTTCCTGCTCGGTATTTCGGACGCGGATACGACGGTGCGGACGCACCCCTTCGGCGACGACTTCGACTACGAACGCTGGACGGCGTGGTGGGGCAGCGACAAGCCGACGTTCCCGCGGGACTGGAATCCGGGCAACGGCAAGGTCGTGACGGCGATGAATCGCCCCTTGAACGTCGTTGCCAGCTCGACGGTGCGGGCGGGTTACGCGGTGGCTTTGCCCTTTGCGCATCCGGAGGCGACGGTGAGCCTGGTGGGCGCGAGTGTGCAGCTGGACGTCAACAATGCGGACGGCCGCTCGTATACGCTGACGGTTCCGTTCGAAAACACCTCCTACCTGATCCCGGAAAACGACCTCTCGTGGAAACCGTCGCCGAACCAGAAGAGCCCGCTGACCTATCAAGGCTCGGCCCTGGCCACCTTTGGCGGGTCGGTGAAGAACGTCGTGTTTAGCGCGGTCGGCGCGAATCTCACCCCGGGCGCCGGCAATCCGGCGGGACCGGGCGTGTTCACCGACACCGGCGATCCGGTCGACGTGCGCTTCCATGCCGACACGGGTGCCGGTGGGGCCAGCGGAAGCTGGAGTCCCACGGTGACCGTGGCGAACGAGACGCCGTAAACAATCGAGGACTTCGCGTGGGCGGGAGGTTCGAAATCCCGCCCACGCTCTTCTGTGGTGCGTCAAAGGGCGACGATCGCAGGCGGATTCCCAACGTGCGTCCGCTTGCGATCATCGCCCGGTTGCGCGGTTTATTGTCCATGATGTTTCGTCGAATGATGGTGATCGCGGTCTTCGCGTTGCCCTGGGCGCGGGGGGCGCTGGTGTGGGAGACCGAGGAGATCAGGCTTCAGGCCCCGTCGAACGCGAAGGAGGTTTTCGCGAGTTATGGGTTCAAGAATACAGGCGACACGGCGGTGACGATCATCGAGGTGCTGCCGAGCTGCGCATGCACGACGATTGAAACGGCCAAGCGGAGCTATGCCGCCGGCGAGAGCGGAACGTTGAAGGTGCGGCTCGCGCTCGAGTCGCTTTCCGGATCGCAGGAGGAGACGATCGCGGTGACCACCGACGATTCGCCCGGCGAGCCCGTTATTCTGCGACTGTATGCGGACATCCAGCCGCTGATCGTGCTGTCGCCGCAGGTGCTGTCGTGGTCGGTCGGCGCGGAGCCGGAGGAAACATCCGCGCTCGCGGTGGCGAGCGGGCCGCTGCGCCTTGCGTCGTTGACGGTGACGCGGACGAGTCCGTCCGGTGCGGCGGCGGTGCGCGTCGAAACCGTTACGGAAGGCAGCCAGTATCGGATCCGGGTGCGGCCGGCTTCGACGGAGCGGACGCAGAACTTCACGGTTTCGTGCACGGCGACCTTTGCGGACGGCACGACGCAGGATCTCGTCGTTTTCGGAATGACCAGGAAACGGCGCGAGGGAGAGTGAGAGGCGCTTATTGCGCCGCGGCCGTGCGTCGATCGTCGGGGGGCGGCGGGCGTCCTGAAACTCGGTAGAAGGCGGCGAGGCGTTCGCGGTTGGCGGCGGCCTCGCGACCTTGGGGGCCGGGGATGTCCTGGAGGACCTGGGCGGCGTCGAGGAGCAACGGTTCGGCCTCGTCGTAGCGGGAGAGAACGGTCAGCGCGGCGCCGAGGAGACTTTTCGGGGAGGCGACGCGCCAATCGCTTTCGGGAAAAACCGTTTGTCGGAGGGCGAGGGCGCGGCGGGCGAGCGGTTCGGCGCGGGGAGCATCGCCGCGCGCGAGATAGACGCGAGCGAGGTTGCCCTCGACGGTGGCGAGCTGCGGATGGTTTTCCCCGCGCGCGGTGCGCACGATTTCGACCGCTTCGACGAGAGCGGCCTCGGCTTCGTCGAATTTCCGCTGTTCGCGCAACGCATGCGCGAGGTTGTTGAGGGTATTGGCGATGTTGGGGTGTTTGTCGCCGAGGCCGGCGCGGCGGATCGCGAGGGCTTCGCGGTTCATCGCCTCGGCGGACGCGTAGTCGCCGCGATCGAACACGACGAGAGCGACGTTGGAAAGCGAGGTGCCGACGTCGGGGTGGCCGGGACCGAGGGCTTTCTTGCTGATTTCCCAGCATTCGCGGAGGTGAGCTTCGGCGGCCGTGAGCTCGCCCTTTTCCCAGAGGAGAAGTCCGAGATCGCTGAGGCTGGTGGCGGTTTCGCGGTGTTCGTTGCCGAGGGCGGAACGGCGAATGGCGAGAGCTTCGCGATAGAGCGGCTCGGCCAGGTCGGGAGCGCCGCGATCGACATAGCAGCGGGCGAGCTCGACGAGCGTGATGGCGACGTCGTTGGGATGATCGGCCACGGTGGGGCGGCGCAAGGCGAGCGCCTCGGTGAGAAGCGATTCGCCGGCGGGGATGTCGCCGTGGTCGCGCAGGAGGACGCCGAGATCGTTGAGCGTTTCGGCGAGGAGGCGCGGGTGAGTGGCCAGAGGGCGGCCGAGTTTTAGCGCCTCTTCGAGCAGCGGGCGGGCGCGGTCGGCGTGTCCGAGACGCTGATACACGCGGCCGAGGATCGTGAGCATTTCCGCCTGAAGCTCGGGTTCGCCGGCGAGATCGCTGCGGACGCGGTCGGCGCCGGCGTCGAGGAGACCGCGCAGGCTCGGCTCGGCCGCTTCGCGGGTGCGATACGGATCGGCTGCGGTGAGCAGTTCGGTGAGGAGCTGGCTGAGCTTCTGGGCCTTGGTGGCTTGCTGGCGGGCGCGGTCGCGTTCGGCGGTGAGTCGGGCGGTGTGATACGCGGCGGACGTCGCGAGCAGGACAAGCAACGCGGCGGCGGCAGCGACTGCGCGCGTGTGGCGACGGAGGAATTTGCCGCTGCGATAGCCGACGGACGGCGCGCGGGCGAGGACGGGTTCGTTGTTGAGGTGGCGTGCGAGATCCTGGGCGAGGGCGACGCTGGTGTCGTAGCGGCGCGAGCGTTGTTTCTCGAGGCACTTCATCACGATGCGGTCGAGATCGCCGCGGAGCTGGCTGGTGAGCTTGGCGGGCTCGAGGCGACGGCGTTGCGCGGCGGTCGTTTGCTCGGCGCGGTCGAGCGTGGCGAGGCGGTGCGACGGCGCGGGCGGATCCTGTTCTCGGAGGGTGCGCTGGATTTCCGCATAGCCCGCTTCGAGGAGGGCACGGGTTTCGAACGGGGTCTTGTCGGTGAGCATTTCGTAGAGGAGGACGCCGAGGCTGTAGATGTCGGTGCGTGTATCGACATCGATGCCGTTGCTGCCGGCCTGTTCGGGACTCATGTAGGCGGGTGTGCCGATGAACGGATGCAGGCGGCTGAAGACGGTTTTCTCGGTGAGACGGTGCTCGGTGGCTTTCGCGATGCCGAAGTCGATGACCTTGGGCGCGGGGCGGCCGTCCTGTTCGGAGACGAGGATGTTGGACGGTTTCAGGTCGCGATGGATGATCCCTTTTTGATGCGCGTGCTGGACGGCGGAGCAGACCTGCATGAACAACTCGAGGCGTTCGCGCGTGGTGAGGCGGCGTTCGCTGCAGAACGTCGTGATCGGCACGCCGGGGACGAGCTCCATGACGAAGAACGGTCGGCCGGAGGCGGTCGCGCCGCCGTCGAGGACCTTGGCGACGCCGGGGTGATCCATGAGCGCGAGCGCCTGGCGTTCGGCTTCGAAGCGGGCGATGACGGCGCGGGTGTCCATGCCGAGCTTGATGATTTTCAACGCGACGCGGCGGCGGACCGGTTCCTCCTGTTCGGCGAGGTAGACGACGCCGAAGCCGCCCTCGCCGATTTTTTCGACGAGGCGGTAGCGATCGATGCGCGAGCCCGGGCCCTCGCGCACGGGCGATTCGTCGGCCGGGGCGGGGTCGAGAAAACGGCCGGCGGCGGCGTGCGCGGCGAGCAGGGATTCCACGCGAGCGCGCAGGGCGGCGTCGGAACCGCAGGCGGAAGCGAGGTAGGCGGCGCGGGCTGCGGGGGTGGGGCAGTCGAGCGCGGCGAGGAAGATTTCGCGTTCGCGATTCGAGGATTCAGGCATGCGCGGGAAGCGAAACCGGGGCGCGCATCAGGCGGAGTGTTGAATTTCCTGATACAGCCAGGCGCGGGCGTAGGACCAGGTGCGTTTGGCGGTGCGCTCGGAGAAGCCGAGGAGTTCGCCGGCCTGCGCGAGGGTGAGGCCGGCGAAGAAGCGGAGTTTCACGAGCTCGGCGGCGGTGGCATCGTGGAGCGCGAGTTTTTCGAGGGCGCTGTTGACGAGCATGACGGTGTCGTCGCTGGCGGCGGAGGCGACGAAGACATCGTCGAGATTGAGCCGCGCGAGGCCGCCGCCGTGGCGGACGGCGGCCTTGCGGCGGGCGCGGTCGACGAGGATGTGGCGCATGGCCTCGGCGGCCGAGGCGAAGAAGTGGCGGCGGTTTTGCCAGGTGTGTTCGCCGTTGCCGAGGAGACGGAGGTAGGCCTCGTGGACGAGCGCGGTGGCTTGCAGCGTGTGGTCGGGCGACTGCGCGGCCATGCGGTGGGCGGCGAGGCGGCGAAGTTCGTCGTAGACGAGCGGCAGCAATTTCTCGGCGGCCTGGGGCTCGTCGAGCGTTTCGAGCATGCGCGTGACCTCGCTCACGCGGGGGAGCAAGGCAGGAAGGTCCGCGCGCCGCAATCGCAGCGCGGCGCGCGGGGTCCGGCCGCTGTAGTAAACAGGCCTCGGGAAAACCATGATCGAATGAGCGGTCGGGTGCTAGCGGGTGGAGCGTCGCAGCGTGGTGTCGTTTTGAATCGGACCGGTTTCGCCGAGCCACGGGCGAGGCCTGAAGCCGAAGCCGGAGTTGAAAAGCTCGGAGGTGCGTTGCGGGAGCGCCTGATCGGTCTGGCTGATGCCGCCGGCGGCGAGGACGCGTCCGTCGGGCAGCGCGGTCAAGGTGTGGCCGGTGCGGGCGACGTTCATGTGACCGATGAGCGTCCAGACGAAAGTCGACGGATCGTAGGTTTCGGTGCTGGTGAGGGTGAAGCCGCCGGGTTGGGCGCGGGTGCGATGGTGGCCGCCCGCGACGATGACCTTGCCGTTGGAGAGCAAGGCGGACTCGTGGTAGCGGCGGGGCTCGTTGAGATCGCCGACGGAGTAGAAGCCGAGCGTTCTGGGGGAGAAGACTTCGACGTCGGGAATCGAGGGAGCGAAGGAGCCGTTCACGTAGCCGCCGGTGACGACGATGCTGCCGTCGCGGAGCGTGGTGCCGCGGTGCATGCCGCCGACGCGGTCGTAGAACGTGCCGCTGGCGGGCGACCAAGTGCCGGTGGCCGGATCGTAGAGTTCGGCGGTGTTGGACTGGCCGGTGGTGACGAAGCCGCCGACGACGAGCACGCGGCCGTCGGGAAGGAGATTGGCGACATGGCTAAAGCGCCCGGTGCTCAGGCTGCCGGTGGGCGTCCAGGTGTGCGTGTCAGGGTCGTAAATCTCCGCGGTGCTGAGCCAGCCGAACGGTTCGGAGTTGGAGTAGTTGAATCCGCCGACGACAAGGACCTTGCCCGATTGGAGGCGCGTGGCGGTGTGGTGGAGTCGCTCGGTGAGCATGCGGGTGGTGGAATACCACCCGTTGGTGGCGGGGTTGTAGATTTCCTCGGCGCGGGCGCCGATGACGCCGCCGGTGACGAGCACGCGGCCGTTGGGCAGGAGGGTGGCCTCGTGGCCGGAGCGAGCGTAGAACGCCGACGTGGGCAGGCCCCAGGTGCGCGTGACGGGATCGAAGACTTCGGACCAGCGGAGGGATGTGAGCCGGTCACCGACGGAATGATAGCCGCCGTAGATCAAGACCTTGCCGTTGGGCAGCAGCGTCGCGGTGTGCGCGTGACGCGGTTGAATGAGGTCGCCGGCCATGTTCCAGACGATGGGTTGCGCGGGCGTGAGCGGAACAGGGGCGAGCGGGGGGCGCGGGGCGAGTTGGGCGGAGGTGGACGCGACGACGGCGAGGGCGGGGACGAGCAGACGAGACAGGACGAGCATGAGGGGATTCCGTTGAGGGTTGTGGCAGGGCGCAGTCGAAGCGGGTGCCAGCAACAACGGAATTTCCGGCTGACACGGGCCAAAAAAAGCGCGGCCGGATTGGCCGCGCGTAAAGGCGAAGGAGTTATGATTGCGGTGAGGTTTCCGCGGGGGGCTTGCCGAGCTGCGGGATGAGCATGGGCGTGCGCTGACGATACGAAACGTAGTCGTCGCCGTGAATCGTGACGAGGTCGCGTTCCTCGAGCTGGATCGCGATGAGGATGTAGGCGGCGGTGAGAACGGCGAACGTGAGGTGCGCGAGCGTCATGTGCGGCGTGCACCAGAAGGAGAAAAACCAGCCGACGTAGAGCGGGTGGCGGACGAGTTTATAGGGGCCGGGGGTGACGAATTTCAGGGTGGTGTAGCGCTGGCGGCGGAAGAACTTCCAAACTTGGCGGAGGCCGAAGAGGTCGAAATGGTTGATGAGAAACGTGGTCA
>JAEZAD010000211.1 GCA_023430565.1 Verrucomicrobiota bacterium | reverse complement strand
CTGCCCGAAATGCGAGGCTCTGATGATCCGCCGGTCCGGGACATTCGGCACCTTCTGGGGCTGCTCGCGCTATCCAGCATGCCGCGGAAAACTAAAACACAGCGGCGCGAAGTAGCCGCACGCGCTCGCTCTGCACACAACACGGAGCGGCTTGCGATGACTAGTTGCATCCCAAGTGCCCCGTCGATGGCCCATCAGCGCCTCGTTAACGGAATGAACGGCAGCGGTGGGAGTGTTGACGAGGGCGCCAAGCTTGGAAAGGGCGTGGTCGGGAGGGCTGCAGCGCTCGCGCTCGCTGGCGGGACGCGGGGCAAGCTATGCGCAGTGTTTGGCAAAAAGGGTGTGTGAATGGGCAGTTACGCGGGGGAGGGGGCGGACGATGATGTTGAGGAGTAATGCACAACAAAAACTCACGCTCCCCCGGGCACGTTCTGCTTTTTCGGCGAAGCAGTGGAGCTCCGTTTTGTTGCGCGCGCGGTGTCTTATGGACGCGAGCGCGTGACGACCGATGAAGACGCAGGCAATCCCGCCGACCGGGAAAGATCAGGCGTTCGAGGTCAGCGAGACGTTTTTCTCCACGACCGATGCGAAGGGCATCATCACGGCGGGGAATAGGATCTTCACCCGCACCAGCGGATACTGCACCGAGGAATTGGTGGGACAGCCGCACAATATCATCCGGCATCCGGATATGCCGCGTCTGGTTTTTCGGATGTTGTGGGACGCGTGCCGGGGCGGGCGACCGTTCATGGGCTACGTCAAGAATCAGGCGAAGAATGGAAATCATTACTGGGTCTTCGCCGTGATCGTGCCCATTCCCGGCGGATTTTTGTCGATTCGATTCAAGCCGACTTCGCCGCTGCACCCGCGGGTCGAGGCGATGTATGCGAAGATGCTCGCGGCGGAAGAGGCGGCGATCGCGGCGGGGAGCTCGGAAGGCCGCGCTGCCGACGCCGCGGTGGCGGTGGCGGAGAGCGAAATGGGGAAGGCGGGTTTCGATTCCTACGAGGCGTGCAGCCATCAGGCGTTGAACACCGAAATCAAGGCGCGGGATGCGGAGGTTGCCCGGCGGGGGCTGACCTTGTTTCCCGAAGGGATCGACGGCGATGGTCCGGAGAGCACCGGGCTGCGGGAATTTTACCGCGAGTCGCTCGCGACCTATCGGAGCATCGATGAACTTTTCCGACTGCTCGACTCGTTCATCCTCCTTTGCGACGGCATTCGAGTGCGGAAAGACGCCGTGCAGACCATCGCGAAGGATTTCCGGCTGAATGCGCTCAATGCGAATATCGCGGCGCACGCACTCGGCGAACATGGCGTGGCGCTGGCGATCGTGGCGCAGAATCTCAGCGGCCATGGCGACGGGCTGTCCCGGGACGTCGGAACGCTGGCGGCGAACATCGTGCGCACGATCGCGGCGGTGACGGACAGCGCGTCGAATCTGTCGGTGGCGCGACTCCAGGTGGAAATGTTGCTGGGATTCACGGCCGAGTTATCGGCGGGCGGATGCGGGCAATCCGAGAGGACCCAGGCGCTCGCGATCATCGGCGATCTGCGGGCGGCGTTCGCGACGACGTTGCAGCACGCGTTCGCGGCGATCGGGCGGCTGCAGTTGCAGTTGCCTGCGGTCATGGCGTCGAAGGAGGACCTGCGGAAGGACATCATCTATCTTCACGTCACCCAAATGACGGGGCTGACTGAAGTGGCGCGGTTGCCGCAGGCGGAGGGTCTGGTCGCGACGTTTGCCGACCTGCGCGCGCAGATCGAAGAGGGAAAGCGCGAACTGGATCAGCTCGAGGGCATCGTCGAAAAACTCGTCGCGCTGACGGGCGAGTCACCTGCCAAGATGGCGGGTATCCGACTGGCGATGGAATCCATGCGCGAGGTCGCGACGGAGCCGATATCGAGCGGCGGCGGGGAGGTGTCGGGGATGGCGTTGAACGAATCGCCTTCGGACGCGGACGACGAGGAGGGCGTTTATCGCTCTGGCGAACGGCCGCGGGAGGTTGGCGAGGCCGCTACTCGCGGAACAAGGACAAGTCGATGGCTTCGGCCATGAGGCGGTAGCCCTCGGAGGAGGGGTGAAGGTGGTCGCCGCCGTCGATCGCGGTGGAGAGTTTTCCGGGGTGATCGGGGTCACGGGTGATGGCGTCGAAATCGATCACGCCGTCGAAGGCGCCGCTGTTTCGAATCCATTCGTTCACGGCCTGGCGGTCGGCTTCGCTTTCGGGGGTGTCGTAGCTTTTGAAGCCAGCGAACGGCATGATGGTGGCGCCGATCACGCGGATGCCGTGCGCGTGGGCGCGGACGATCATTTGCTGGTAGGCGGCGATGAGGTCGGCGGCGGTGGCGTGTGGCTGGCCGCGGGTGCGGGCGCCGACGGCGGTGCCGAGGTCGTTGACGCCTTCGAAGATGATAAGCGTGCGAACGCCGGGAATCGCAATGACGTCGCGATCGAAGCGGCCGAGGGCGCTGGTGCCGAGGCCGTCGCGGAGCACACGGCCGCCGCCGGCGCCCTGGTTAAGGACGGCGAGGTGAGCGGTGGCGGGATTGGCGTGGAGGCGGCGGGCGAGGAGGTTGGGCCAGCGGTTGTTTTGGTCGGTGATCGAGCCGCGGCCGTCGGTGATGGAATCGCCGATGATGACGATGGCGGAGGCTTCGGGTGCGGCGAGAACCTGGAGGTCGGCGAGGAGATACCAGTGTTCGGTGCGAACGGCGTCGGCGAGGTCGGGGGCGGAGACGGCGTTGCCGGGGACGATGAAGGACGTGGTGCGAGAGCCGGGGTGGCCGGTGAGGTTTTCCGGGACGGCGGTGACGTGAACGGTGACGGCGAGGTTGACGAAGGGTGTGACGTCGAACGCGACGTCGTCGGCGATCATCGAGGTGCCGGGAAGAATCGTGACGGACGGCGAGCCGTTGAAAGTGAGCGCGGTGTCGGTGTTGGCGACGATGGCGGAGCCGCCGGCGGAGCGGGCGACGTGGACGGCGGAGAGGTGAAGGGGGGCGTCGCCGTAGGCGTTGGAAAACGTGAGGCGGAGGCGATTGCCGGCGAGGGTGGGCTCGATGATTTGGCGGAGCGTGCGATCGGCGAGGCCCGGAGCGGGCGGCATGTTATGGGGCTCGGTGAGTTGTTGGGCGGAGACCCAGGAGGCGACCCATTTATTGTCGGCGGCGGCGAGGGCGAGCGCGAGGCTGGCGCTAGTGAAGGCGACGAAGGCGATCAGACAGGTGCGGAGGAGTCGGGTAGGCATGGGTAGGAAATCTCGTCGAAGGCTGGTTCTTCTTCCAAAGCGATGAGTGCAGGCGGGCGCACACCTGGATTCTTCGCTTCGCTCGGAATGACAGTGGTTTTTGAAATTTGAAGAGAGGACATCTCCGTCAGGCGTCGAGGAGGGTGCGGACGCTGCGGAGAATTTCGCTGAGGGCGAAGGGTTTTGAGAGCGTGGTCTGGCGGGCGGCGGCGAGCCACGGGAGCGCGGGGGTGTCGTCGTAGTGGCCGATGCAAACGACGCGAAGGCGGGCGCTGGATTTGGCGAGGCGGCGGGCGAGTTCCTCGCCGCCGTGTTCGAGCGGGGCGATGAGGAGCTGGACGGGGCGGGAGTTTTCGCGGGCGCGTTTGGCGCCCTCTTTGGCGGAGGAGGCGGCGAGGACGTTGTAGCCGTCGGCCGCGAGCATGCCGCCGACCATTTTGCGGACGACCTCGTCTTCCTCGATCAGCAGCAGCGTCTCGTGTCCGCGGGTGGCGGGGAGAGGTGTGACAGGGATGGCGGAGGCGGCGGATTCTTCCGGTTCGTCGGTGGCGGGGAGGAGGATTTCGAAAGTGGAACCGGCGAGGAGAACGCTGCGGACGTTGATGTATCCATTACTCTGTTGCACGATGCCGTAGACGAGCGCGAGGCCGAGGCCGGTGCCTTTGCCTTCGGGCTTGGTGGTGAAGAACGGCTCGAAGAGATGCTTCTGCGTTTCGGCGTCCATGCCGGTGCCGTTGTCGCTGACTGTGAGGGAAACGTAGTGACCGGGCGGGACGTCGGTGGCGCGGCGGTTGAGGCCGGGGCGGATCTCGCGGTTGCCGGTGCTTATGGTGATGCAGCCGCGGTCGCGGAGGGCGTCGCGGGCGTTGATGACGAGGTTGAGGAGGACCTGTTGAAACTGGGTGGGGTCGGCGCGGACGTTGGAGATTTTTTTGCCGAGGTCGATTTCGAGGCGGCCGGCGTGGCCGACGAGGCGGCGGAGGATCTCGGCGTTGTCGCGGACGATGCGGTTGAGGTCGATGACGCGGGCGTCCATCGGCTGGCGGCGGCCGAAGGCGAGGAGCTGGCGGGTGAGGGTGGCGGCGCGGAGGCCGGACTTGTGGATTTCCTGGACCTCGCGGAGGGCTTGGGGGCGGTCGGCGATCTGGGCGGCGAGCATTTCGCAGTAGCCGTTGATGACGGAGAGGAGGTTGTTGAAATCGTGCGCGACGCCGCCGGCGAGGCGGCCGACGGCGTCGAGACGCTGCGAATGGACGAGTGCTTCCTGGAGGCGGCGTTTTTCGGTGGTGTCGCGGTAGGTGGCGACGACGTGCGTGGCGCGGCCGCGGGCGTTGAGGACGGGGCTGAAGCTCCAGGAGGCGTAGATCGCGGCGCCGTCTTTGCGTGCGAGGTAGCCTTCGCCGGCGAGCGGGCGCGCGAGTTGGGCGGCGTCGAGCCATTTGGCGACCTTGTCGATGTCGGCGTGATCGGCGTGCAGCGTGCCGTGGAGCGTGCCGACGAGCTCGCGCGCGGTGCGGCCGGTCATCGCGCAAAAGCTGTCGTTGGCGAAAAGGATGCGCAGGCCGCGGGCGGAAGGCTGGGCTTCGGCGATGAACACGCCGTCGGCTTGGGCGCGGAGCGCGGCGGCGAGCAGATCGGGTCGGGCGGCGGCGGAGCGTTTCGCGGCGCGTTTTTTCACGGGGCGAGTCGCTCGATGATCCAGGCGCCGCCGGTGTCGCGTCGATAGCGCAAGCGATCATGGAGCCGGCTGCGGCGGCCCTGCCAGAACTCGACGGTTTCGGGGACGACGCGATAGCCGCCCCAGTGCGGGGGAAGCGGAACGGGCTGGCCGGCGTATTTTTTTTCGACGGCCTTGAAGGCGTCTTCGAGGGCTTTGCGGTCGGAGATGATCGAGCTTTGCCGTGAGACCCAGGCTGAGAGCTGGCTGAGGAGGGGGCGGCTGTGGAAGTAGGCTTCGGACTCTTCGCGCGAAACCTTTGTGACGGTGCCTTCGACGGTGATCTGGCGTTCGAGGGCGAGCCACGGAAAGAGCAGGGTGGCGCGGGGGTTGGCCTCGAGGTCGCGGCCTTTGCGGCTCTCGTAGTTTGTATAGAAAACGAAGCCGCGGCCATCGACGCCCTTGAGGAGGACGGTGCGCGCGGTGGGGCGGCCGTCGCGCGACGCGCTGGCGAGCGTCATGGCGTTAGGCTCGATGAGCTTGGCGGCTTCGGCTTCCTGAAACCATTTCTCGAACTGGCGGAAGGGGTCGCGCGCGAGATCCTTTTCGGCGAGGCCGGCGAGGGAGTATTCTTTGCGCAGATCGGCGAGCGACATGAGGGGATGCGGGCGATGATGAAATGGGCCGCAACCGTGTCAAAAGTCATCTCGTCAACGTCGAGATCCAATCGCGTGCGGACGGAAATTCGCGCGCCAGCGCGGTGCGATCGCCGAGCGTGAAATCGCGGTCGTCCCACGCGGGCGTGACGACGCAGCTCACGAGGGACCAGCCGTGCGACGAATTGGAGCGGGGACGCGCGCCTTGCCAGGCGTGGGGCGGGACGATGATTTGAGGCGTGGTGGCGAGCGGGAGTTCGGCGGTGGGCAAGGCGAGGGTGGCGACGAGGGGTGCGGCGTGGCCGGGCACGAGTTGGACGTGCTCGATCGGATCGCCGCCTTGGAAGAACCAGATTTCCGCGGAGGTGAGCTGGTGGAGCGCGGAGAAATCGGACGGGGTGAGCAGAAAGAGAATGGCGGACGCGGCGGGACGGGCGCCGTCGGCCGGGGCGGGAGCGGTCCAGGTGCGGCGAAAAAAGCCGCCCTCGTGGGGGAGCGGCGCGAGGCTCAGGCGCTGGACAATCCGCGCGGCTTCGTCGTTCATGCGCGGGAAACTTACACGCATGTCTCCCTCTGCCTACATCGATCTTCACGCCGCGGACATGGTCGGCACGTTGCAGCAGCTCGTCGGGATTTCGACGGTGAATCCGCCGGGCGAAAACTACGCGGCGATCACGACGTTGTTGCGGGACGAGCTGGAGGCGGCGGGGCTGACCGCGAAGCGTTACGCGATTCCGGAGAAATTAATGCGGAAGGTGCTGCCGCCGGAGCTGCGGGAGTATCCACGTTTCAATGTCGTGGGAAAGCTGGCGGCGCGTGGGGCGAAGAAGACGGTGCATTTCAATGCGCACTACGACGTGGTGCCGGTGTCGGGGCGGTGGCGGCACGGGTCGCCCTTCAGTGGCGCGCTGGAGGGCGGCTGGGTTTATGGGCGGGGGACGTCGGACATGAAAGGTTCGCACGCGAGCCTGCTGCTGGCGTTGCGGGCGCTGAAGGCGACGCGGACGGGGCCGAAGGTGAATGTGGAGGTGTCGTTCACGGCGGACGAGGAGACGGATTCGGAGCTGGGCGCGGGATGGCTGGTGCGGCATGCGCCGATCAATCCGGATTATGCGATCGTGATGGAAGGTGGCGAAGGCGCGCACGTGTGTTGTGGGCACAATGGCGTGGTGTGGCTCGAGGTGGTGGTGCATGGGCGCGCGGCGCACGGGTCGCGGCCGGATCTGGGCGTGAATGCGCTCGAGAAGATGTCGGCGCTGGTGGTGACGCTGGAAGATTACAAGAAGACGCTCGCGCGGCGGACGTGGCGGACGCCGGAAGGTGTGACGATGCGGCCGACGATCAATGTGGGCGGCGTGTTTGCGTCGGGGCCGGGCGGGAAGATCAACACGGTGCCGGCGGAGGCGAGTTTCTCGATCGACCGGCGGGTGCTCGCGATCGAGAAGCATGAGCAGGCGGAGCGGGAGCTGCGGGCGTTTCTCGCGGCGGCGGCGCGGAAGATTCCGCAGTGTCGGATCACGGTGAAAAAGGTGTCGGAGAACTTTTCGTGTTTCTCGGCGCCGGAGCATCCATTTTTCGCGGCGATGGCGGGATGTGTGACGCGCGTGCGGCGGGCGAAGACGGCGTTCAACGTGTCGACGGGGTTCAACGACATGCACTTTTTCGCGCATCATTTGAAAATTCCGACGCTCGGTTATGGGCCGGGCGGGGAGAATTTTCACGCGGTCGACGAGCGGGCGCGGGTGCGGGACCTGGTGAACTGCGCGAAGATTTATGCGGAGTTGTTGACGACGTTCGAAGGGTGAAGGCCGCAAGCAGGACTAGGGGCGAGCGCGGGTCCAACTGGATTCTTCGCTTCGCTCAGAATGACAGACGAGAGCGGAGCGCCCGCGGGATGGCGGCTGACGGAGCGGAAATCACGGCGTGAGGCTGCTCCTCCAGATTCACCGCAGGCCCTGGCGGACCATGTTGACGGCGATGGCGGCGAGGAGGAGCGAGATGATCTTGGAGATCGCGCGCATGCCGGTGCCGCCGATCCAGCGGCCGATGCGTTCGCTTTGGGCGAAGGCGATGACGACGAGCAGGAGGTTGACCGCGAGGGCGACGAGGGTGACGGCGACGCCGACGGTCTGGGCGAGAAGAATGAGCGTGGTGATCGAGGCGGGGCCGGCGATGAGCGGCATGCCGAGCGGGACGACGCCGAAGTCGTCGGCGAGTTCGCGCGGTTGCTCGGCGGCGGAATGGATGATGTCGCGGGCGGCAATGATGAAGAGGATGAGGCCGCCGGCGATTTGGAAGTCGGAGGCGGTGATGCCGAGCGCGGCGAAGATCGACTGGCCGAGGAGCAGGAAAAGCAGGGCGACGCCGCCGCCGGTCCAGGCGGCTTGATTGGCGATCGTGCGACGGCGCGCGGGCGGGACGCCTTCGCTCATGGCGAGAAAGATCGCGGCGAGGCCGATGGGATCGATCGCGACGAAGAGCGGGATGAAGGCTTGGAGAAACTGGCCCGCGAGCTCGGACATGGGGTGAGACTGCGGCGGGGGGGAACGCGGTGCAAGGCGGGGAATGGCGGGGGGCGGGGGCGAGAGAAAGAGAACGAGAACGAGAAAGAGAAAGAGGGGAGGGCGGGGGGATGGGAGAGGAGTCCTACTGGCGGAGGCAGGATTTGCGCAGCGGTTAGGGAGACTACGCCAAGAAATGCACGGCCGATGCAGGGGTGTTTCAGTAGGATGACTGCATTGAGCCGCCGGGCTGCCGGACCCCACGCACATCCGAAATGGTGCGGCGGCGCTTCCACCTCATGTTTTACGGGCAGGCAGCTTCATCGGCAGACGACGGCCGCTCACAGGCGCGGGCGGGCTGGAGACTGCTGGCCGGGTTGCTGGCCGGGAGTTTGCTCGGTGGAACGGCGTGGGCGGAGGAGGAGGAGGAGGTGCCGTCGAGCGCACGGTGCATCGAGTGCCATACGGATCGCGAGGCGATGGCGAAGGCGCAGGTTGGCGCGGACCGGCCGCTGCTCGTCGACGCGGAGGCGGTGGCGGCGTCGGTTCACGGGTCCTTCGAATGCGCGGATTGTCACGAGAATCTGGATGCGGAGGCGACGCCGCATCGCGAAACGCCGGTGCCGGTGGATTGCTTCTCGTGTCACGACGACACGGGGAAGAAGCACAAATTTCACGCGAACCTGATGCTGTCGCCGCCGCCGGAAGGAAAGGACACGTCGTGCGTGGCGTGCCATGGCGGGCATGAGATCGTGGAGGTGAAGTCGAAGGAGTTTCGGTTTGCGGGGGTGGGCGGAGTCGGCCCGCTGGCGCTCGCCGCCACGGGAGCGAGCGGGTGTGTGGAGTGCCACAAGGAGGCGACGGAGCATTTTGCGGCGTCGGCGCATGGGACGTCGTTGCGGGCGGGCGATGCGGCGGCGCCGAATTGTTTTACGTGTCACGGCGATCCGAAGATCGCTTCGAAGGATCCGGCGCTCACGCTCGAGCGGAAGCTGGCGCAGACGAAGTTGTGCGAGTCGTGTCACGTGGAGAAGCCCGAGGTGGCGAGTCATGTGTTGCGCGGGACGAAGTTCGTGGAGTCGTTCGAGCGGAGCGTGCATGGGGCGGCGCTGCAGGATGGGAACGCGGATGCGGCGACGTGCGTGGATTGCCATGGCGCGCACGAGATGAACCGGGCGATCGCGTCGGGGGCGCTGATGCACAAGCAGCGGCAGCCGGAGACGTGCGCGAAGTGTCACGAGGAGGAGGCGAACGCCTTTGGGGAGAGCGTGCACGCGGCGGCGTTGCGGAAGGGAAATGGGGATTCGCCGGCGTGCACGGATTGCCATGGCGAACACGACATCCGCGGGCACACGGATCCGTTGTCACCGGTGCATGCGACGAATGTGGCGCAGGAAGTGTGTGCGACGTGCCATGCGTCGCTGCGGCTGACGCAGAAGTATGGGTTGTCGTCGAAGGCCTTTCAGACGTTTGCCGACAGTTACCACGGGCTGGCGACGCGCGGCGGAGCGGTGGAGGTGGTGAATTGCGGAAGCTGCCACAGCGCGCATGCGATCAAATCTCACCTCGATCCGACCTCGACGGTGCACAAGTCGAATCTCGTGCAGACGTGCGGCGAGTGTCATCCCGGCGCGAATACGCGCTTCACGGTGGGCTCGGTGCACGTGAGTCCGGAATCGGCGCTCAAAAAGGACGGGAATCACCCGGCGTTGTATTTCGTTTCGAGCATCTATGTGTGGATGATCGCGATCGTGGTGGGCGGGATGGCGGTGCACAACGTGCTCGATTTCCTGAAGAAGATCCGGCGGAAGCTCGCGATTCAGAAAGGGCTGATCGAGCCGGAGCATCTGGCGCACCGGTTGTATGTGCGGATGACGGTGCATGAGCGGCTGCAGCATGGCGTGCTGGTGATCAGCTTCGTGCTGCTGGTGGTGACGGGTTTCATGCTGCGGTATCCGGAGGCGTGGTGGGTGATGGCGATTCGGAACGTGAGCGCGGGGGCGTTTGAGTGGCGGAGCCTGATCCATCGGGTGGCGGGCGTGGTGATGCTCGCGGCGGGGGCGTGGCACATCGCCTATCTGGTATTCACGAAGCCAGGACGGGCGTTGCTGAAGGATTTGTGGCCGCAGTGGCGCGACGTGACGGATCCGTGGAAGGTGCTGCGGTATAATGTCGGCTTGTCGCCGACGAAGCCGGCGTTCGGGCGCTTCAGCTACATCGAGAAGGCCGAATATTGGGCGCTCGTGTGGGGCACGATTCTGATGGGGATCACGGGCGTGATCCTGTGGTTCGACAACACGTCGATGGGGCTGATCACGAAGCTGGGTTTCGACATCTCGCGGACGATTCACTTCTACGAGGCGATCCTGGCGACGCTCGCGATCGTGGTGTGGCACTTCTACTTCGTGATCTTCAATCCGGACGTTTATCCGATGAATCTCTCCTGGTTGACGGGACGGATGTCGGAGGAGGAGATGTATGAAGAGCATCCGCTGGAGCTGGCGCGGTTGAAGGCGCTGGAGGCGGAGGCTGCGAAGGCGCCGGAGGAAAAGAAAGGTGACGCGGACAAACCCGGCGATGGGCCGGGTGCGCATCCGTTGCCCTGAACGAGGAGCTGGAGAAGAGGGGATGGGGGTGAAGGCAGGTATTAGCGGGCTGCTTAACGGCGAAGAGTGGGCAGTGGTGGTTGGAGTTCCGGCGCGGAGGGAGCTAGCGTGACTGTGTCGGAGTTTTGGAAAGGAGGCTGCTGTGAGTGCGATCAAACTACATCTAGAACAAGCGGAGCGTGACGCCGTCGTCCGTTTCGCCGAGGCGCTCGGGGTATCGGTCGAGGACGTGGCGTATGCCGCGTTGAACCGGCTGATGATGCGAGCGGAGGATCCGGAGTTGCAGCGCGACATCGCGGAGACGCGCGACTGGCGGAAGCATAATCTGCCCCTGTGGAGCGACTCGGCGTGTTCCGTGCATGCCTACGAGGGCAAGCCGGATGCGGAGCCGGAACGGTGCAGGCGGTTTTTGTAGCCCGCGAAACACGCGAATAGGCGCGAAAGGGTCAGAGGCGCGCGGGGTATCACCGCGTGAGCAGTGACGTGCGGCTCGGCGGGGACGCCTCGCCCTACCGGGGCGAGCCCGACGGGACGTCGGGCTCCACCAGGGCGGCGTGGAGGATCTCGGCGGGGTGAAGGGCGTGGCGGGCGGTGGCGTCTTTGATTTGGTGGCGGCAGCTGGTGCCGGGGGCGGCGATGAGTGTATCCGCGGACGCAGCACGCACGGCGGGGAAGAGGACGAGTTCGCCGATTTGTTGGGAGATTTCGAAGTGCTCGGCTTCGTAGCCGAAGGACCCCGCCATGCCGCAGCAGCCGGAGGGGATGAGCTCGACTTTGTAGTTCGCGGGAAGCTGGAGGGCTTTGACGGCGGGAGTGAGGGACGAGAGCGCTTTTTGATGGCAGTGGCCGTGGAGCTTGATCGTGCGGGCGGCGGTGGTGAATGAAGTGGAAGTGATGCGGCCGGCATCGGCTTCGCAGGCGATGAATTCCTCGAAGAGGAACGTGCGCTTCGCGAGGGCGCGGGCGGCGGGGCGGAGCGGCGCGGGAACGAGGTCGGGGAATTCGTCACGGAAGCCGAGGATCGCGGACGGTTCGATGCCGATGAGGGGGGCGTCGTCGGTGATGACGGGCGAGAGGAGTTCGATGTTGCGGGTGGCGAGGCGGCGGGCGTCGCGGAGGAAGCCTTTGGAGAATTGGGCGCGGCCGCTGTCGACGTGGTGGGGAATGATGACTTCGTAGCCGAGGCGTTCGAGGAGTTGGATGGCGGCGATGCCGATGGGGGCGTCGTGGAAGTGGGTGAATTCGTCGGCGAAGAGGTGGACGCGGCGGCGGGGGGACGCGGACGCCGAGGGAGCGCCAGCGAGCTGGCGGCCTACGGACCATTTGCGGAGCGTGGTGGGAGGGAGCGTGGGGAGGCTGCGTTGGGGGGCGAAGCCGACGAGGCGTTTGAACGCGGTGCTGAGGACGGGGGAGGTGACGAAGAAGTTGTGGAGCGAAGGGGCGAGGGTGCCGAGGGACGTGAGACGGGAGAAGTTGGCGACGAGGCGGGAGCGCAGGGAGGCGCCGCGGGCGTCGTGGAAGTGTTGCTGCCATTCGGCCTTGAGACGTGCCATGTCGACGTTGGCGGGGCATTCGGATTTGCAGCCCTTGCAGGAGATGCAGAGCTCCATCACCTCGGCGATTTCGTCGCGGTTCCACGGGTTGGACGGATCGTGCGGGTAGGTGAGAAGGTGGCGGAGCATGTTGGCGCGGGCGCGTGTCGTGTCTTTCTCGTTACGCGTGGCCATGTAGCTCGGGCACATGGTGCCGCCCATCAGGTGGGACTTGCGGCAGTCGCCGGAGCCGCTGCAGCGATCGGCGGCGCGGACGATGCCCTCGGTGGCGGTGAAGTCGAAGAACGTAGGGTAGTCGGGCGAGGGCGTGTCGGGGCTGTTGCGCAGCGAGGTGTCCATCGGCGGCGCGTCGATGATTTTGCCGGGGTTGAGAATGTTGGACGGATCGAAGGCGAGCTTCGTGCGGCGGAGGAGTTCGTAGCAGGCGTCGCCGACCATGAAGCGGACGAATTCGCCGCGGAGGCGGCCGTCGCCGTGTTCGCCGCTGAGGGAGCCGCGGTATTTTTTGACGAGGGCGGCGACGTCGGTGGCGACGTCGCGAAACATCTTCAGGCCCTCGGGCGTTTTCAGATTGAAGAGGGGGCGGGTGTGGAGCTCGCCGGCGCCGGCGTGGCCGTAGTAGACGCACTCGATATCGTATTTTCCGCGCATGAGGGCGTCGAACTCCTCGATGTAGCGCGGGAGGTCGGCGGGGGCGACGGCGGTGTCCTCGACGTTTTCGCGGGGCTTCGCGTCGCCGACGACATTGTTCATGATGCCCTGGCCGGCGCGGCGGAGATCCCAGACGCGTTCGACGTCGGCGTCCCACAAGATCGGATACGCGTAGCCGAGGCCGGCAGCGCGCATGTCGGCGGCGATGGCCTCGAGGGCGGCGGTGGTTTCGGCGCGGGAGTTGCGGCGGATTTCGATGACCATGATGCCGCCGGGGTCGCCCTGGACAAAGAAACGGTTGCGCGACTGCTCGATGTTTTGCTTCGTGCACTCGAGCACGTGGCGGTCGATGAGCTCGGCGGCGCTGGGGTGATAGGGCAGCGCGAGGAGCATGCTGCGCAGGGCTTCGTTGATGGTGCGGAAGTGCGCGCAGAGAAGGGCGGGTGGTGGCGGGAGCGGGTCGCAGGTGAGCTCGAATTCGACGCCGACGAAGAGCGTGCCCTCGGAACCGGCGAGGAGGCGGCAGAGGTTGAAAGGTTTATCGGACGCGGGGTCGAAGACCGCGGAGTCCATGAGGAGATCGAGGGCGTAGCCGGTGTTGCGGCGGGCGATCTCGGGTTTCGGGAAGCTGTCGCGGATGAGTTGGCGGTGAGACGCGTCCGAGAGGAGATCGCGGATTTCGCAGTAAATGCGGGTTTCGAGGGTGTGGGGGCCGTTGCATTTGGCGGCGAACTCGGCGCGGGTGAGCGGGCCGAAGGTGGCTTCGGAGCCGTCGCTGAGGAAGCCGCGGGCGGAAAGGAGGTGGTCGCGGGTGGAGCCGTAGACGATGGAGTTGGAGCCGCAGGAGTTGTTGCCGACCATGCCGCCGAGCATGGCGCGGGTGGCGGTGGCGGTTTCGGGGCCGAAGAGGAGGCCGTGGGGACGAAGGGCGAGGTTCAGCTCGTTGCGGACGACGCCGGGTTGAACGCGGACGCGGCGGTTGGGGGCGTCGATGGAGACGATGCGGTTCAGGTGTCGACCGAGATCGACGACGAGGCCGTGGCCGACGGTCTGGCCGGCGAGGGAGGTGCCGGCGGCGCGGGGGATGAAACCGAGGTGATGGCGCGCGGCGAATTCGATCAGCGCGCGGACGTCGGCTTCGGTCTTCGGGAGGGCGACGGCGGCGGGGAGTTCCTGGTATTCGGAGGCGTCGGTGGCGTAGAGGATGCGGAGCGTGCGGCCGGTGTGGAGTTCGCCGGTGAGTTGGGCGGCGAGGGCGGAGAAGTCGGCGGCGGTGGGAGTGGCGGTAGGCGCGGACGGGGCGGGCATTCGGGGTGAAGGCTAGCGAGGGCGGAGGGAGATGCGAGCGTGGGGCCGGGGATCGCGTTCAGTGACGGGAGGGGCAATTGTGGTGACGGCCTGGCGGGGCGCCTCGCCCTACCGCTCGAGGTCCGCAGTGAATGAAGCCGAACGCCGGGCGGCTGTTGGGCTGACAAAGAAAGGGGCGGCAGCGGTGCGCAAAAGGCAGAGAATCTTGAGACCTGCGTGGCAAGCGTTCCCGGCGTTGGTGCAAAGCCAAGACGGGTGCGCCACGCCCGTAGGCGTATTGTTTAAGAATTGCAGCTCGACTCCTCATTTAGCCTCAGTGCTTTTTGATGCCTCCTATGCTTCCCTTCCTGCTCCGTGTTGTGCCTTGGCGTCGACTCGGGGCTTTGGCAGCCGTGCTGGGCTTCGTTCCGCAGATTGCAGCGGCCGAGAAGGATCAGATTTTGGCTGTTCTCTCGCACACGACTGCCGACGCGCCGGGTGTTTGGGAATACCACGTAACGGCGGCGGTTTTGGCGTTCGATTCGGCCCGCCTTGGCCACGTGCAGTCGTTTGAGCTTGTGCGACCCGATGGCGTGAGGAGGCAGGACAACAGCGGAGGTGAGATGTCGGTTGTGATAGATCGCTATCACGCGTTGGCCGATATCCCGCAGGGCGTTTATTGGATGAATTACACGCTATCGCTGGCAGGTCCTAGAACGGTGCATTTCCGGGTTGATATGCAGTTCCTGCCGCGACCCTTCGCTGCTGAAACGCGCGCCGGGCTGGTGTATGCGCTCACGACAACCGCGGTAGAAGCCGGCACCAACCTGCACCTGGGGTCCGTGCGGTTCGGTGAGACCACGCAGGTGATTTTGGAGGACTCAGCGGGAACCCGGGTTTTTTCAGAATATAATCTTGGGAGAACATATTACATTCCCGCCGGGAAGATGAATTCGGGAGAGCGTTACGTTCTTACTGTGTATCGCAGTGAGCTAGCCCCTTCGCCGAATGGGAGCCCCCCTTTTGTAAACTATAGCACGGCACTACGCATCGATTTTACAGCACCGGCAGCCCCCAAAATCACGCTGCAGCCCGTCGCCGTGCAAGCGGCTACAGGCGGGACGGCTACATTGAGTGCTGCGGTCTCCGGTGCGCCGCAGCCATCCTTTCAATGGCTCAAAAATGGCGTCCCGGTGGCGGGAGCGATGCAAGCGACGCTCACGTTGACCAACGTGCAGGCGAACGATGCGGGTATGTATGCGGTCGTAGCGACCAACGCCGTGGGCTCAGTAACGAGTGCCCCGGCGGAATTACGGATCGGTTCATCCGAGCGGCTGGTTGCGGTGTCCACGCGGAGTAACGCGGGGGCAAATGAGGACACGTTGATCGGCGGGTTCGTGATCAACGGGCCGAAGTCCAAGGACGTGCTGGTGCGCGCGGTCGGGCCGACGTTGGCGGGCATGGGCCTGGCTGGCGCGATGGCGAACCCGCGGCTCCAGGTATATCGGCGGCAGACGCCGATCGCGGAGAACAATGATTGGGGACTTGGCGCCAGGGACGGGGCCGACGCGAGGGATGCGGCGGAGCGGTTGGGAGCTTTTCCTTTGGCGTCGGGCAGTGCCGATGCCGCGCTTGTCGCGAATCTGCAACCGGGCGTATACACGGCACACGTGACTTCGGCGGCCGGCGGCGCCGGTATTGTGCTTCTCGAAATTTACGACGCCGGTGCGACGAGCACGGACGACTCGAAGCTTGTCGCTCTCGCGACGCGAGGCCGGGTGGAGCCAGGTGACGGAGTGTTGATCGCAGGATTCGTGATCCGCGGCGATCGCATGAAACGCGTGATGGTGCGTGGAGTGGGTCCGGGAATGGCCGGTCAAGTCAGCAGTGCGCTGAGTGATCCCATTCTCACGATCTTCTCCGGCTCGACACCCATTCTCGAAAACAACAATTGGTCGGACGCGGAGAACGCCAGTGACCTGGCGGAAGTCGCGCGGATAACGGGCGCAAGTGCGTTGGCGGCGGGAAGCAAGGATGCAGGGGTCCTGCTGGAATTACCTCCGGGCGTCTATACCGCGCACGTTCGTGGCGTCGGCGGTGCGACAGGGGTTGCACTCGTCGAGATCTACGAGGCGCCGTGAACTCACGAGATAGCGGCTTTAGCCTTCCGCTTGATTACTTCTGGCCGTAGTAGGCGCCGGGGCCGTGTTTGCGGTTGAAGTGTTTGTTGAGGAGCTCGGGCTCGATGGGGGCGAGTGTAGGGGAAAGCTGGAGACTCATGAGCGCCATGTGGGCGCAGCATTCGAGGGCGACGGCGACTTCGACCGCTTTCGCGACGGACGCGCCCCAGGTGAACGGGGCGTGGCGGTTGACGAGAATGGCGCTGAAGTCGGAGGGGCTGAGGGTGTTTTTCGTGAAGTGTTCGACGATGACGTTGCCGGTTTCCCACTCGTAGGCGCGGGCGATTTCGTCGGGCGTCATTTTACGGGTGACGGGGACTTCGCCGTAGAAGTAGTCGGCGTGTGTGGTGCCGAAGCAGGGGATCGCGCGGCCCGCCTGGGCGAAGGCGGTGGCGTGGGAGGAATGGGTGTGGACGACGCCGCCGATTTTTTCGAACGCGAGGAAGAGGCGGCGGTGGGTGGGCGTGTCGGAGGACGGGTTGAGCGAGCCTTCGACTTTTTGGCCGTCGAGGTCGACGAGGACCATGTGCTCGGGCTTGAGCGCGGCGTAATCGACGCCGGAGGGTTTGATCGCGAAGATGCCTTTGGTGCGATCGATGGCGGAGGCGTTGCCGAAGGTGAGGTTGATGAGGCCTTCGCGCGGGAGGGCGAGGTTGGCTTCGTAGGCTTCGGCTTTGAGGTCTTCGAGCATGGAAGAAGGGATGTGAAAATCAGGAAGGCAGGTTTTTTTGAATCTGGAACTCTGGAACTCAGGAAAGGCAGAGGTGGGCTTCCTGCGCGGGTGCGGTTTTTGCAGAGTTCGAGAGTTCCTGATTATTGAAATTGGCCCGGCCTCCCGGCTTTCCACATTCAGATGAAAGAATGTGGAAAGCAGGAAGGCAGGATGGATTGAATCTGGAACTCAGGAAACGGATGAAGGGGCGGTGGTATTTTCCGGTGTTCCAGAGTTCCAGATTCAACTCTGACTAGGCCCGGCTTTCCTGCCTTCCACATTAGACCCGGATGCCTTGGGCGAGGTGGTAGTAGACCTCGTTGTTGCGGAGGGTTTGTTTGAAGTCGGGGAGGGTGGTGTCGGCGTCGATGACGGCGAGTTCGATGCCGGCGATGGTGGCGAAATCTTCGAGCATCTCCTTGGTGACGCTGTAGCTGTAGCCGGTGTGGTGCGCGCCGCCCGCGTAGATCCACGCGGCGATGGCGGTCTTGAAATCGGGCGCGCACTCCCACACGGCGCGGGCGACGGGGAGCTTCGGAAGCTTCGGCGTTTTGACGGCGGTGACTTCGTTGACGAGGAGGCGGAAGCGGTTGCCGAGGTCGATGAGCGAGGCGTTGAGCGCGGGGCCGGCGGGGGCGTCGAAGACGAGGCGGACGGGATCCTCTTTTCCGCCGATGCCGAGCGGGTGGATTTCGAGCGACGGTTTGCCGGCGGCGATGGATTCGCAGATTTCAAGCATGTGCGCGCCGAGGACCTGGTGGCCTTTCGGGGAAAGATGATACGTGTAGTCCTCCATGAAGGAGGTGCCGCCGGGGAGTCCTTCGCCCATGACCTTCATGGCGCGGAGGAGCGCGGCGGTTTTCCAATCGCCCTCGGCGCCGAAACCGTAGCCGTCGGCCATGAGGCGCTGGACGGCGAGGCCCGGGAGTTGGCGGAGACCGTGGAGGTCTTCGAACGTGGTGGTGAAGCCCTTGAAGTCTCCCTCTTCGAGAAAGGCGCGGAGGCCGAGTTCGATGCGGGCGCTGTAGCGGAGGGAGTCGTGGCGTTTGCCGCCGCGGCGGAGGTCCTTCGCGACGGTGTAGGATTTTTCGTAGACGGCGCAGAGCTCGTCGATGTGGCCGTCGTGAATGCCGACGTCGGAGATTTTCGCGACGAGGTCGCCGATGCCGTAGCCGTTAACTGAATACCCAAAGCGGAGTTCGGTGGCGACCTTGTCGCCCTCGGTGACGGCGACGTAGCGCATGTTGTCGCCGAAGCGGGCAAACTTCGCACCCTGCCAGTCGTGCCAGGCGCGGGCGGCACGGACCCAGGCGCCGAGGCGTTGCTGGACCTCGGAATCGGACCAGTGGCCGACGACGACCTTGCGGTTGAGCCGGAGGCGCGTGTGGAGAAAACCGGCCTCGCGATCGCCGTGCGCGGCCTGGTTGAGGTTCATGAAGTCCATGTCGATCTCGTTCCACGGGAGATCGCGATTGAACTGGGTGTGGAGGTGGCAGAAGGGTTTTTTGAGCGAGGAGAGGCCGCGGATCCACATCTTCGCGGGCGAGAACGTGTGCATCCAGAGGATGAGGCCGGCGCAGTTCGGGTCGCTGTCGGCGGCGATGCAGAGCTGGGTGATTTCGTCGGGCGTGGTGACGAGCGCCTTGTAGACGATCTCGAGCGGGATCTTCTTGGATTTGGCGAGGCCGGCGGCGACTTGCCGGGCGTTGGCGGCGACCTGTTGGAGCGGGCCGGGGCCGTAGAGGTGCTGCGAGCCGCAGACGAACCAGATTTGGGGAGAGGCGAGATTAGCGAGAGGCATGGCAGTGAGATCGAAAGGTGAGGTTAAGCGCGAAGACGCGAAGGTCGCGAAGGTGCGCGAAGGAGGGGGAAGGGGTCTTTGCGAAGCTTTGCGGCTCTTGGCGTCTTTGCGCTTAGGTTCGGGCCGCGTCCTTGAGGTCGAGGAGATCCTTCATCACGCGGGTGAGGTCGGCGGATTTGTTGACGTGGCCGAAGGCGTCGTGGAGTTGCCGATACAGGGCGTAGAGCTGGTCGTAGGTTTTTTGGGCGCGGGCTTTCGGCTGGTAGGAGACTTTTTTCAGGGAGGTCATCGCCTTCTGGGCGCGCGGGAAGTCCTTGTGCGCGCCGGCGAGGACGGCGGCGGAGACGGCGGAGCCGAGGGCACAGGCTTGCGACGAGCCGGCGACGAGCATGGTGCAGCCGGTGACGTCAGCGTAAATCTGCATGAGCAGGGGATTTTTTTCGGCGATGCCGCCGGCGCAGACGACGCGGTCGATCGGGACGCCGTAGTCGCGAATGCGCTCAATGATGGCGCGGGCGCCGAACGCGGTGGCTTCGATGAGCGCGCGGTAGATTTCGGCGCGCGTGGTGTGGAGCGTGGTGCCGATGAGGGCGCCGGTGAGGCGTTGATCGACGAGGATGGTGCGGTTGCCGTTGTTCCAGTCGAGGGCGAGGAGGCCGGACTGGCCGGGCGCGAGTTGAGCGGCTTCCTGGGTGAGCGAGGCGTGGAGGGCGGCGTTGCCCTGGCAGACGGTTTCGACCCACCATTTGAAGATGTCGCCGACGGCGGATTGGCCGGCCTCGATGCCGTAGAAGCCGGGGAGGATGGCGCCTTTGACGATGCCGCAGATGCCGGGAATGTCGGGCACGTTTTTGTCGAGGGAGACGACACCGCAGTCGCAGGTGGAGGTGCCGATGACCTTGACGAGGGTGCCCTCGGTGACGCCGCTGCCGATGGCGCCGTAGTGGACGTCCATCTCGCCGATCGCGATGGGGATGCCGGGGCGGAGGCCGAGTTTTTTGGCCCAGGCGGGCGAGAGTTGTCCGGCGGCGGTGGTGGCGTCGTGGGCTTTCGAATACAGGCGGTCGCGCAGATCGGCGAGTTTCGGGTCGAGGAGTGAGAGGAACTCCTGGTCGGGCAGGCCGCCCCAGTCCTCGGCGTAGAGGGCCTTGTGGCCGGCCATGCAGACGCCGCGTTTGATGTCGGCGGGGTTTTCGATGCCGGCGAGGACGGAGGGAATCCAGTCGGCGAGTTCGACCCAGGAATGCGCCGCGGCGAAGACCTTGGGATCGACGGCGATGCAGTGCCAGATTTTGGACCACCACCACTCGGAGGAGTAGGTGTTGCCGCATTTCGCGATGAACTGCGGGCGGTGCCGGGCGGCGAGCTCGGTGATTTTCGCGGCTTCGCGCCAGCTGGTGTGGTCTTTCCAGAGCCAGCACTGGGCGTTCAGGTTTTTCGCGAACTTCTTGGAGAGGGCGAGGGGGACGTTTTGGGCGTCGACGGGAATCGGGGACGAGCCGGTGGAGTCGACGCCGATGCCGATGATTTTGTCGGCGGAGAAGCCGCGCTGTTTTTTGGCCAGGGCGAGGGCGGCGCGAACGGATTTTTCGAGGCCGAAGAGGTAGTCGCCGGGGTGCTGGCGGGCGAGGTTGTGATCGCGTTTATCGAGGAGAACGCCTTGGGCGCCGGAGGGGTAGTTGACGACGGCGGAGCCGAATTCCCGGCCATCTTTGACGCGAACGATGAGGGCGCGGACGGAGTTGGTGCCGTAGTCGAGTCCGAGAGTGAACATGGGATTTGGGGAGCTTAGCGCTGAGAGCCGAGAGCCCAGAGCACGAGGTGAGAGCGCGAGATGGAAGTTGAGGGGGCGCGGGTGGGTCAACGAGGAGGGAGGTGGGACCGTCAAGCGGGGGGGCCTTGGATCGTGCTCGTGATCTTTATCGTGCTCGTGCCCGGGACTTCTGGACGATCACGATTGCGAGCACGAGCAAGAGCACGAACGACGGGATGCTCAGCGGGATGAGCAGGTTACTTGACGGTTCGGTGAGAGTGGGGGAAAACGGAGGCGCATGGCGCAACCGACGCTCAAGGATATCGCGAAGGCGGTGGGATACTCGAAGAACACGGTGTCGTTGGCGCTGCGCGGGGACCGGCAGATTCCGGCGGAGACGCGGGAGCGGATTCGGGCGGCGGCGGAGGAGATGGGATATCAGCCGAATGCGGTGGTGTCGCAGCTGATGGCGCAATTGCGGGCGAGCCGGACGACGCGGCTGCAGGCGAAGCTGGCGCTGGTGAACGCGAATCTCGACCGGGACGCGTTGCGGAGTCATCCGACAATCCCGACGTATGTGGAAGGGTGTGAGAGCCGGGCGGCGAAACTGGGGTATGGGTTCGACCGGTTCTGGCTGCACGACCCGGAATTGAACGCGGCGCGCTGGCTTCGGATTTTGGATACGCGAGGGATCAAGGGGGTGGTGTTGGTGGGGTTGATGGACACGAATCATCTGCCGGACGGGCTGCGGCCGGTGTGGGAGCGGCTGCCGACGGTGGTGACGGGCGTGCGGACGCGGGAGCCGGCGCTGTCGTTTGCGTGTGTCGATCATCACAACCTCGCGTTGATGGCGTTCGAGAAGGCGCTGGCGCTGGGGTATCGGCGGCCGGGATTGGTGTTGGACGACGTGATCGATGCGCTGGTGGAGCGGCGTTTTTCGGCGGGGTTTTTGACGGGGAAGCGGACGATTCCGCGGGCGCAGCAGGTGCCGATCTTCAGCGAAGTGACGGCGGCGGCGAAGGAGCCGGAGCGGTTTCGGGCGTGGCTGGAACGGCACGAGCCGGACGTGATTTTCACGCTGTATAACAATGTGCTCGGGTGGCTGAAGGCGGCGGGGCGGCGGGTGCCGGAGGACGTGGGCGTGATTCAGCTCGAGTGGCGGGCGACGCGGCCGGAGATCGCGGGGATGAACCAGCACAATTTTGTGACGGGCGAGGCGGCGGTGGACATGGTGGTGAGCCAGATCCACAACAACGAGGTGGGCGTGCAGGAGTTTCCGCGGGCGACGTTGATCGGGGCGACGTGGGTGGAGGGTCGAAGCGTGCGCGACCAGACGCTTCACACCTCGCGAGCGAAGCTGTCGAAACGGCCGAAGGTTCAGGCGAGGCGCGGGTAGCGACGCGGGACGGCGCAGCTCCAAAAGACGCAGGAAGGAAAAAACGGCCGGGCGGAGCGGGCTGGTTTAGCTGCAGGAGGCGACGGGTTGGCGTTCGTGGCGGAGGGGTTGGCCGGCGAGGAGTTGCTCGAGTTGGAGGGCGCGGTGGGCGTAGGTATGTTCGGAGAGGACGCGAAGGCGGGCGGCTTCGCCCAGGGCGCGGGCGCGGGCGGGTGTGAGCGATTCGAGGTGGCGGGCGACGTCGGCACCGTCGTGAGCGACGAGGATTTCGTGGTCGGGCTCGAGGAAAAGTTCGAGGCCGGTCCAAGCGTCGGAGATCAGGCAGGCGCCGGCGCCGGCGGCTTCGAAGACGCGCGTGGGCGGCGAGAAGCCGGAGCGGGTCATGGCGGCGCGGTTGATGTTGAGGATGGCGGTGGGGGTGCGGTTGAAGGCGTTGTGGTCGCGCGGAGAGATGGGGCCGGCGTGGGCGACGTTGGCGGGCAGCGGCCGGTCGGCCCAGCCTTTGCCGCCCAAGAGGAAACGGCGTTGCGGGAGGAGTTCGGCGGCGCGGAGAAAGAATTCCTCGACGCGGGTTTCGCGGTCGGGGAGGCGGTGGCCGAGGAAGGCGAGGTCGCTGGCGAAACGCGGGTCGGCGGCCACGGGAAAGTGGGTGTGCGGATCGAGGGCGTTGTAGATCGGCACGCAGCGGGCGGCGCCGAGCGCTTCGTAGGCGGAGACGACGGGCTCGCCCCCGCCGTAGGTGAGGATGAGGTCGTAGCGGGGGATGAGGGGGCGGAAGGGATCGCCGAAGTTGTGTTGCACGCGGTCGAGCGTGGCAGAGGCGTCGACATCCCAGAAAGCGACGAGGGTGCGGGGGCGTTTGAGATCGAGGACGGCGGCTTCGAGGAGCTCGTCGTAGACGCCGACGTCGCTGGCTTTGATCACGAGGTCGGCCTCGCGGGCCTGCTCGAGGGCTTCGAGAGCGGAGAAGTGGGAATCGCTGCGGTAAACGACGACTTCGGCCCAGCCGGGATCGGGCATGTCGCGGTGGCGTTGACGGTCGTAGGCGTCGGGTTCGAAGAAGGTGACGCGGTGGCCGCGGTTGGCGAGGGCGCGGATGAGGCCGCGGTAGTAGGGGGCGGCGCCGTTCCAGAAAGCGGAGACGAGGCTGGAGCCGAAGAAGGCGATGCGGAGGGGTTTCATTAAAAAGGAGATTCCGTCGGGAAACGTTAAGGCGTGGAAATGGCGGAGGCTCAGGCGAAGGACGCGGTGAATGCCGCGGCGGGGCGGCGGGCGGGCGAGAGGAGTTCGGCGTAGGTGGCGAGGTAGGTCTCGGTCATGCGGGCAACGCTGAAGCTGCGTGCGCGCCGTTGCGCGAGGGCGCCGAGGGCCTGCAGGCGGTGGGGGTCGTCGATGAGGTCGGCGAGCTCGTCGCGGAGGGCGGGGGCGTTGTTGGGCGGAACGAAAACGGCGGAGCCGGCCCAGATTTCGCGGAGGCTGGGGATGTCGGCCAAGACGAGGGCGCAGCCGTGCAGGGCGGCTTCGAGCACGGATAGGCCGAACGGCTCGTAGCGAGCGGGCAGGGCGTAGATGGAGGCGCGCTGGTATTCGCGATGGAGGTCGGCGTTCGTGCGGCGGCCGAGGAGTTCGACGTTGGGAAACGATGGGGGAAGTGCGGACGAGCCGTGGGGCGCGTGGGTGTCGCCCGCGATGCGGACGGGCCAGGGGAGCCGCGCGGCGGCGGAGGCGAGGGTGGCGGCGTTTCGGGCTTCGTCCCAGAGGCGACCGACGGAGAGGATGGCGGGTTGCTTGGCGGGCGAGGCGGGGGTTTGGGCGGGAAGATCGCGACCGTGGTAGATGACGCGGGCGCCGCAGGAGAAGCCATAGTTGCGGTGCAGGGACGCGAGCATGGCGTGGGACGGCGCGACGATCAGGTTGGCCTGGTCGAGGCCGAGGCGGACCGCGGTGTGGTAGCGGGCCCAGGTGGGTGGTGGCGGGGTGTTTTTGACGGCGCGCCACCAGGAGATGACGCAGGAGTGGGCGACGACGAGTTTGGGAACGTGAAACGGAAGCGCGCCGTGGGCGTAGCCGTTGAGGTGAACGAGGTCGGGTTGGAGGTCGCGTTCGAGGGAGAGGAGCCAGTCGCCGGCGGCGGTGACGTCGGTCCAGGGGTCATCCATCCACTCGAGCCGGAAATCGCTTTCATGGAGATCGACGGCGTCGCCGAGCTCCTCGAGTTCGACGTGCTGGTCGCGCGAGAGAGGCGCGCCCATGGTGGCGAGGATGATTTTCACGTCGTGGGCGGCGAGGCCGCGCGCGAGGTCGAGGGTGTAGTTCCACATGCCGCCGATGGTGTCGGCGGTCATGAGCACGCGGAGCATGGGACGGGGAAAAGGGTGGTGGGACATGGCTAGGGGGCTGCGGCGCGCTGGCGTTCGCCGCTGCTTGCGAGGGCGGAGTCGCGGCCGTAGAGGCGGTCGAGGGTGTCGGCGACGAGCTGGAGGTGTTTGATGGACGGGTCGAAGGATGGCGCGAGCGAGAGCTGGCGCGTCCAGGCGACGGCGGCGCGACCGATCCAGGGATCGGGCGGGGTGGCGAGGGGCTGGCGGGAGCGATCGGGCAGGAGTCGTTCGGCGGCGAAGTCGTGGAGGGAGCCGTTGACGTTGTGGAAGGTGGCGCCGCCCTTGGTGCCGAAAAACGTGGCCTCGATGCGGGCTTCGCAGCCGGCGGGAGCGAGCCAGGAGCAGGCGAGCTGGAGGGAGACGCCGGTGGCGGTGGTGAGCTGGCCGGCGGCGTAGTCCTCGACGGTGCGGTCGTCGCGGAGGGCGTGGCCCTTGGCGAGGAGTTGTCCGGCGGCGGTTTCGACGGCCGGGTGATCGAGGCACCAGAGGGCGAGATCCAAAAGATGGATACCGAGATCGAGGAGGCAGCCGCCGCCGGAGAGGGCGGGATCGCCGGACCACGGGTGGTCGGGGCCGGAGGCGCGGTGAAAGACGAGCTCGATCGCGTAGAGGTCGCCGAGGTCGCCGTGGCGGACGAGGCGTTTGATTTCCCGCATGCCGGAGGTGAATCGGTAAGACAGATCGACGCCGAGCAGGCGGTCGGCGTCGTGGGCGGTGGCGATGACGGCGCGGGTTTCGGCGCCGGTGCGCGCGAGCGGTTTCTGGCAGAAGACGGATTTGCCGGCGCGGAGGGCGGTGATGGACTGAGTGGCGTGGTGGGCGGTGGGCGTGGCGATGACGATGCCGTCGAGGTCCATCGCGAGGAGGTCGTCGAATTTCGAAACGATGTCGGCGTCGGGCGCGTGTTTGACGGCTTCGACGACGTCCGGGGCGGAGGGATCGGCAATGGCGGAGATTTCGGCGAGGCCGCTGGCGGCGATGGCTGCGAGGCGCCGGCGGCCGCCCGAGCCGACGCCGGCGAAGCCCAGCTTCGGCGTGCGGCGAAGCGTGGGGCGGACGGAAACGAAGGTTTCGGAATCGGCGGCGGGCATCGGGAAAGGCGTGGGAACGGGGGGGCGAGCGATCGGTGCGGTTACGCGCCGGGCGTTGGTTCAGGCTGGGTGGTGAGGGAGCGGGTGGACATTGAGGAGACGTGCTGAGGGTGGAGGGACGAGGAGGAGCCAAAAGCAGATGCGTGGGTTGGCTGCTGCGCGACGGCCAGGCGTGCGCGGGAGGGAGCGCGTTGGAAGGGCGAGCGGGGGCTCGCGGCGACCGATCAGGGGGACTGTCCGCAGAGCCGATCCGGCGCTCGAAAGGAAGGGATCATGCGGGTCAACGTAGCTGCGCGCGGGAGGACCCGCCATCGGGTCGAGTTACGGACCCCGCTCAGGTGTGGCGGCGGGGGAAGGGCTGCGAGATTTCGAACGGGTGCGTGGGAGAACTTCCGCCGGAAGGCTTGGCAGAATTTCGAGAGGCGGCGGAGCGGGGCCAGGAGAGCGGGTGGCGTTTTGGGGAAGAGAAGGCGCGCGAATCGAGGGTTCAGTGGATTCCTCAGCGTGCGCGCGGTGTTTGGCCCGATGTCGCAAAGCAAGGGGCCGGGCTAGGTTGCGCGAAGGCATGAAGCAACCGAACCTGCGAACCGGCCCGCGACGAAACGAAGGCGAAAACGGAAACAACGGGGGCGGGCGGGCGCCGGCGCCGGAGGCGATCGCGGCGGCGCGAGAGGCGGGGTTGCGCTATGTGAATGACGACTTGCCGGGAATCGAGCGGCGGAGCGCGGGGAAAGGCGTGAGCTATCGCGATCCGGCGGGGAAAGCGGTGAAGGACCGCGAGACGCTGGCGCGAATCAAGCGGCTGGCGATTCCGCCGGCGTGGACGGACGTGTGGATTTGCCCGTGGCCGAATGGGCACATCCAGGCGACGGGCCGCGATGCCCGCGGACGGAAACAGTATCGTTATCACCCGGAGTGGTCGGCGGTGCGCGACGGGGCGAAGTTCGAGCGGATGATCGCGTTTGGGAAGGCGCTGCCGCGAATTCGGAAGCGGGTGGCGAAGGATTTGAAGCGGCGGCGGCTGGATCGGGAAAAGGTGCTCGCGGCGGTGGTGCGGCTTTTGGAGACGACGCTCGTGCGCGTGGGCAACGAGGAGTATGCGAAGCAGAACCGCTCCTTCGGGCTGACGACGATGCGCGACCGGCATGTGCGGATTTCGCGGGGGCGGTTGAGTTTCGATTTTCGGGGGAAGAGCGGGAAGCGTCACGAGATCGATCTGCACGATCCGCGGCTGGCGGAGATCGTGCGACGGGCGCAGGAATTGCCGGGGCAGGATTTGTTTCAGTATCTCGACGACGACGGCGAGCCGCAGAAGATCGGGTCGGGCGACGTGAACGAGTATTTGCGGCAGATCGCGGGCGAGGAGTTTTCGGCGAAGGATTTCCGCACGTGGGCGGGCACGGTGCTGGCGGCGGTGGCGTTGCGGGAGCTCGAGAAGGCCGAGACGAAGGCGCAGACGAAAAAGAATCTCGTGCAGGCGGTCGAAGCGGTGGCGCAGCGGCTGGGGAACACGCCGGCGGTGTGCCGCAAGTGCTACATTCACCCGGTGGTGATGGAGAGTTATCTCGACGGGCTGACGATCGAGCGGGTGAAGGCGAAGGCGCGGGCGCTGGCGGGGGGCGGGGAGGGCGCGGCGGAAAATGGAAACGGCAGCCGGGTGGGGGAAGCGTTGAGCGACGAGGAGAAGGCGGTGCTGGGTTTCCTGCAGAGGAAACTCCCGACGACGGGGGAGCGGCTGGCGGCGTCGATCAAAGCGGAGAAGACGAAGCGCGTTGCCGGACGGACGAAGGCGGCGGCGCGCTGAAAGCGGCGAAGGGAGGCGCTCGGGCGCGGAGGCCTGCCAGGGGTCCTACAGAGAAGCGATCGCTTCGAGCTGGTCGGCGAGGCGGGTGACGATGCGGTGCGCGACGTGGAACTGGCCGTGCTGCTGGGCGCGTTCGTCGATGGGGGCGTCCTCGGTGAGAGGAGAAAACTGGACGATCTCGGCGGGGATTTCCGGATTCGGCGTGCGAGCGCCGGTGGAGAACGCCGGGGCTTCGGGGAACCGAATGATGTTGGCCGAGACTTGCATGAAGCGAGACCGGGCGAGGCTGGCGGGTGAGGCGGGAGGAGTCAAACGCGGCGCGCGGGCGTGGAGTAAGGTGAATGCCTGAGCCGAGCTGGGTGATTTGTCGTGGTGGAAGGAAAGGGCGAATCGGCGGGCGGGGGGTGCGAAAAGGGGGCGGAAGGGAGAGCGCGGGGCGGAGCGTTGACGGCGGCGGGAGAACGCGTGTGCTCGCACGGATGCAGTCACCGACGCTTGTGGTTCTCGCGGCAGGAATGGGTTCGCGTTATGGCGGGTTGAAGCAGATCGATCCGGTGGGGCCGTCGGGTGAGACGGTGCTGGATTATGCGGTGTTCGATGCGGTGCGGGCGGGATTTGGGCGGGTGGTGTTTGTGATTCGGAGGGAGTTCGAGGCGGTGTTTCGGGAGCAGGTCGGGGCGAAGTATGCGGGGCGTGTGGAGGTGGCTTATGTGTTTCAGTCGGTGGAGGCGTTGCCGGAGGGGTTCGCGGTGCCGGCGGGACGGGAGAAACCGTGGGGGACGGGGCATGCGGTGTGGTGTGCGCGGGAGGCGGTGCGGGGGGCGTTTGCGGTGATCAATGCGGACGATTTTTATGGGGCGGATTCGTTTCGGCGGCTGGGGGCGTTTTTGCGCGAGAGGGGAGAAGGCGGGGCGAAGGCGGAGTTTGCGATCGTGGGGTTTCGGCTGGCGAAAACCTTGTCGGAGCACGGGGCGGTGTCGCGGGGCGTGTGTGCGGTGGGAGCGGACGGGCGGCTGAAATCGATCGTGGAGCGGACGGGGATCGAGGCGGGCGACGTGGGCGCGGGGAAGGCGTTTTCGGGGGAGGAGATCGTGTCGATGAATTGCTGGGGGTTTACGGAGGAGGTTTGGGCGGGGTTGGAGGAGCGGTTGCGGGAGTTTTTGCAGGAGCGAGGGGGCGAGCCGAAGGCGGAGTTTTATTTGCCGGCGGCGGTATCGGCGATGGTCGAACGCGGGCAGGCGGATGTGCGGATGCTGCCGACGGACAGCGCGTGGTTCGGGGTGACGTATCGCGAGGACAAGCCGCGCGTGGTGGCGGCGATCGCGGAGCTGGTGCGGCGCGGGGAGTATCCGGCGAAGCTGTTTTGAGATGGAGCGCGGGGCGAGAGTGTCGAAGGACGGCGGGCGGGGCGGGGTGGCAGGGGCGGGGAATTGTCACCTAATAAGTGACAATCTGGTTTGGGGTGGTGGGGATAAGTTGTGGGCAAAAAGCCGTTGCCAGGGGTGGGCGGGGCGCTGACGGTGCGCGCATGGCGGACGCAGCATGCACGACCCCTTCACCGGACAAATCACCCGCATCCGCGGGCGGAGCCTCCCGGACGCGGAAGGA
>JAEZAD010000176.1 GCA_023430565.1 Verrucomicrobiota bacterium | reverse complement strand
TCGGAGCGGACGACGGATTCGGGCGGGTTGGCTAGGATGACGGAGCCGGAGTTGAAGATTTCGTCGGCGAGTTTCTTGGAATTGACGCCGGCGATCTCGGCGAGCCAGGCGAGGAGGATGGCGTCCTTGCGCGTGGTGGTGGGGCCGTTGAGGTGAAGGGTGTCGGAGATGAGGCCGGACATCATGATGCCGGCGATCTCGGGCGTCGGGAGGAGGTTTTCGCGGCGGTAAAGGTCGGCGATGATGGTGCAGGTGGAGCCGACGGGCTCGTTGATGAAGAGGATTGGCTGCTGGGTGTTGATGGCGCCGAGGCGGTGGTGGTCGAGAATCTCGGCGATGGTGACTTCGTCGGCGCCGGTGACGGCTTGGGACATCTCGTTGTGATCGACGAGGACGAGGCGGGTCTGGGTGGGGCGAAGGAGGTCGGTCTTGGTGAGGATGCCTTCGAGTTTACCGCCGTCGGTGGTGACGAGGAGCGCGTGCGGTTGGTTGGCGGAGAATTTTTTCCGGACGTCGGCAATGCGGGTGTCGGCATCGATGGTGGCGAACTCGGTATCGACGACGCGCTCGAGGGTGGAGGCGGTCCGGACGATCCACGACGTGGTCGCGGAGTCGTAGGGGCTGATGATGATGCTGGTGCCCTTTTCGCGGGCGAGGGCGAGGATGTTGGCGTCGATGTCGATGTTGCTGGTGATGACGAGGGCGCGGACGCCGATCTCGATGGCGCGCTGCTGGATGTCGGCGCGGTCGCCTACGATGATGATGGACTGGGCGGCGGGGATGTTTTCGCGGATGGAGATGCTCCAGAAGGAGCTGATGTCCATGGTGCCGAGGCGGACGTAGAGTTCCTGAATGGATTTCTCGTCGACGAGGTGAAGGGCGCGGCCTTCGAGGGTGCGGGCGATGTTGGCGAGGGAGGTGCGGACGAGGCGGAGGAGGCGGGGTTCGCTGAGGCGGGGAATGAAGACGCCGCCGAGGGTGGAGAGCGAGATGGTGCCGAGGATTTCGCGGTTGGCGGAGGTGACGGGGACGACGCGAATATCGTGACGGTCGAAGATCGCGAGGGCCTCGGCGCAGGTGGCGTTTTCGTCGAGGGCGATGACGTCCTTGATCATGAGATCGCGGACGCGGGGACTGACGTCGCTCAAGTAGAGCGGCAGCGGTTGGCGGAAGCGGGAGAGGATGGTGTCGATGCGGGCGTTGGAGTTGCCGCAGCGGGCCGCGACGTAGCCGCGCTCGCCGCGAGCTTCCTTGAAAGCGGCGTAGGCGATCGCGGAGCAGATGGAGTCGGCGTCGGGATTTTTATGGCCGATCACGTAAGTCGTGGCGGCGGAGGGCGTGGCGGCGGGCGTCATGCGGGTCGGGAAGATTGGGCGGGCGAGCGGTGTGGTGGAAGAGCAATAAAAAGGCCCGGCGCGGGTGCGGCCGGGCGAAAAGGGACAGGGGAGGAGGTGAGTTGGTTCGAACGATCAGTTATCGGGTTGGGCGGGGGTGCCGTTGGGGGTGCCGATGAGGGGGCCGGCGGAGACCGCGGTGGCGTAGATGCGAGCGGTGGCGGGGATGGCCTGGCGGATGTCGGTGACTTTGCGCCCGGTGGTGGGCGAGGTGAAGGCGTCGACGGTGGAGTTGTAGAATTGGACGTTGCCGCCGAGGAAGACGACGAAGCCGCCGGTGTCTTTATAGACGCCGCTGTTGAGGTCCCAGGAGCCGTTGGGTTGGAGGCCGCGGGTGAAGGCGATCGGAGTCGTGGGTGGATCGCTCATGCGGACGCCGCCGACGAATTCCCAGGAAAGCGGCGCGGTGGTGAAGTCGTTGGCGAGTTGGCGGCGGGTGGCGTCGTCGGGATTCAGGACGGCGGCTGGAAAGGTGCCGTTGAAGAGGGCGTCGTTTTTCGCGATGTAGAAGGAAGGTTCGGCGAGGATGTTGTTTTTCGCGAGGATGCCGGGCCAGCGGTGGACGGGGCTGCCGCCGGTAACGACCGCGGCGAGGGCGGTGGGGTCGGGGAGGCGGTCGTTGTTGTCGCCGGCGTAGAGGAGCGCGGCTTTGTGAATCTCGCGGAGGTTGGAAGCGTCGACCGCGCGCTGGGCTTTTTCGCGGACGGCGCCGATGGTGGGAATGAAGATCGCGGCGAGGATGCCGATGATCGCGATCACGGTGAGCAGTTCGATGAGCGTGAAGGCCGCTCGCACCGAAGGACGGGTGAGGGTGCGCATAGGAAGCTGGGACGGGCGGGACAGTCGGCGTCTAAAATGCAAGGCACAAGCAGAAACTCCCGGGTGGGAGCTGGACAAAACTTTTGGCGCGCGGCTACGTTGGGCCGAGCTATGAAGATCTACCTCGATGGCAAATTCGTCGACGAAGCCGACGCGAAGATTTCCGTGTTCGATCACGGACTCCTCTACGGCGACGGTGTTTTCGAGGGGATCCGGCTGTATGGCGGCAACATTTTCCGGCTGGATGAGCATCTCGAGCGGCTGGAGTATTCGGCGAAGGCGATCCTGCTGAAGATGCCGATGACGCGGGCGGAGCTCGCGGAGGCGACGTGCGAGACGTGCCGGCAGAACAACCTCACGGATGCGTATATCCGGCTGGTGGTGACGCGTGGCGTGGGCGATCTCGGGCTGGCGCCCTGGCTTTGTCCGAAGCCGTCGCTCTTCATCATCGCGAGCAAGATCGCGCTTTATCCGCAGGAGCACTACGACAATGGCCTGAGCATCGTGACGGTGCCGACGCGGCGCATCAATCCGGCGGCGCTGCCTTCGACGGTGAAGTCGCTGAACTATCTCAACAACATCCTGGGCAAGATCGAGGCGAAGCAGTTTGGCGCGCTCGAGGCGATCATGTTGAACGACCAGGGCTATGTCGCGGAATGCACGGCGGACAACGTGTTCATCGTGCACAAAGGCGAGATCGTGACGCCGGCGGCGTCGCAAGGCGCGTTGAAAGGTGTGACGCGCGGCACGATTTTCGACGTGGCGAAGGAGCTCGGGATTCCGATCCGCGAAGCGAATATGACGCGATATGACGTCTGGTGTGCGGACGAGTGTTTCCTGACGGGCACGGGCGCGGAGGTGATTCCGGTGGTGAAGCTCGACGGTCGGGAGATCGGCACGGGCAAGCCAGGGGCGGTCACGCAGCGCGTGCTGGGGTCGTTCCGGCGACGCGTGCTGATCGAGGGAACGCGGATTTGATGCAGACGGAGAAAGCGCGGTGAGGGCACGGCGCCTCCGTGGGGTGTAAGTGATGGAGTCGCGGTGCGAGTGCGCCAGGGCTGCGCCGAAACGCGCAGGCGGTGTGCAAGTGCGGCGCGCGGAAAAAAGCTGGAGCGAGAGTTGGCGCGGCACTTGCCAGCGGAGAGCGGCGTGGCATGCTTGATGCAAGAACTCCTCCGACTGAAATGGCCAATCCGCTCAAGTGCGATCTCTGCTCGAAACCCGCCACGGTTCATCTGACCCAGATCGTGAACAACAAGGTTCACAAGGTCGACCTGTGCGAAGAATGCGCGCAGGCGAAGGGTGTGACCGATCCGAGCGGGTTCTCGCTCGCGGATCTTTTGTTGAAGGCCTCGCTGAATCCGGAGCCTTCGACGTTGTCGGGCGTGCGTTGCGAGCAGTGCGGTTTCACGCCGGGCGATTTCAAGAAGCACGGGCGTTTCGGCTGCCCGGCGTGCTACGAGACCTTCACGAGCATGGTCGAGCCGATGCTCGACAGCATGCACAAGGGGACGGCGCACACGGGCAAGGTTCCGCAGAAGGCGCTGGCGCGGCGGACGCTTCACGAACGACTTTCCAAACTCGAACTCGACCTCACCGCTGCGATCAAATCGGAGCGATACGAGGATGCCGCGCGCTGCCGCGATGAAATCAACCAAGTCAAACAGACCTACGGGCAAAAGCCGTCGCGTTAAGCCCATGACGATCGCTTCGCTCATCGACTCGCCTTCCGAGCTGACCGACTCGGCCAGCAGCAAGACGGCGGTGGTGCTGATGACGCGGATTCGTCTCGCGCGAAATCTGGCGGGCACGCCGTTTCCGGGCTGGGCGAAGTCGCCGCGGCGCGGCGAGATTTTCGGCACGTGCCGCGATGCGATCGCGACGACGCCGCCGATGAAGCGGAGCCTGAGCGTCGCGATCGACGAGCTGAGCGAGTTGGAAAAACAGATCCTGGTCGAACGCCACCTGATCAGCCGCGAGCTGAGTGGTTCGAAGGGCGGGGCGGGCGTGGTGATCAGCAAGGACCAGAGTTTTTCCGTGATGATCAACGAAGAGGATCATCTCCGCATCCAGGTGCTGCGGGCCGGCTTTCAGCTGAAGAAGGCGTGGAATTCGATCAACGAGCTGGATTCGGCGATCGAGGATCAGCTGGATTATGCGTTTTCCCCGAAGCTGGGTTACTTGACGGCGTGCCCCACGAACCTCGGCACGGGCATGCGGGCGTCGGCGATGATGCACCTGCCGGCGCTCGTGATCGCGAACCAGATGGAGAAGGTCGTGCGGGCGGTGAACCAGCTTGGCATGGTCGTGCGCGGGTTGTTCGGCGAAGGCTCCGACGCGAGCGGAAGCATCTTTCAGATTTCGAATCAGACGACGCTCGGCGAAGCGGAGGACGAGATCATCAAGCGGCTGGGCAGCGTGCTGACGTCGATCATCGAGCATGAGTTGAATGCACGGCAGCGGTTGCTGGAGGCGGATCCGGGCAAGTTGTTCGACAAGATTGGCCGCGCCTACGGCATCCTGCAGAACAGCCACATGCTCAGTTCGAGCGAGGCGATGAATCTGCTGTCGTTGCTGCGCCTGGGCACGGATCTCCGGGTCTTTCCGGAGGAAAATCGCGCCGCGATCGACCGGCTTTTCATCGAGGCGCAGCCGGGCCATCTGCAGCACGCGCAGAAGGGCGAGTTCGAGCCGGGGCAGCGCGATTTGCTGCGGGCGGGCCGCTTGCGCGCGGAGTTTGCGACTTTTCCTCAGCCCAACTTTACTTTCACGACCGACGGGTCGAATTAAGCCTTTACTACACATGTCCCAAGAACCCATGAACAACTTCACGCCGCGCGCGCAGCAGGTGCTCGCGCTGGCTCGCAAGGAGGCGGACCGGTTTCACCACAATTATGTGGGCACGGAGCACATCCTGCTCGGGTTGATCAAACTCGGCCAGGGCGTGGCGGTCAGCGTCTTGCAAAAGATGGGTCTCGACCTGGAGACGGTTCGCTCCGCCGTCGAGAAGCAGGTGGGCACCGGCCAGGAAACCAAGACGCAGGGCAGCATCCCTTACACGCCGCGGGTCAAAAAGGTCCTCGCTCTCGCCGGCAAGGAAGCGAAGACACTCAACCATTCTTATGTCGGCACCGAGCACATCCTGCTCGGCCTGCTTCGTGAAGGCGAAGGCGTGGCGGCTCGCGTGCTGAAGTCGCTCGACATCGATATCGAGCGGACGCGCAACGAGATCCTGCGCGAACTCGACCCGCAATTCTCCAGCAGCCAGAGCGGCGACGTCCCGGGCGAAGAAGCGACCGCGGGCACGCCGCAGCGCAGCGGCGCGGAGGACAAGAAGGAAGTGAAGACGCCGGCGCTGAAGGCGTTTGGCCGCGATCTGACGGAGCTGGCGCGCAAGGGCGAAATGGATCCGGTCGTCGGCCGGAAAAACGAAATCCGCCGCGTCATCCAGATCCTGTGCCGGCGCACGAAGAATAATCCGGTGCTGATCGGCGAAGCTGGCGTGGGCAAGACCGCGATTGTCGAAGGCCTTGCGCAGGAAATCGCCAGCGGCGCGGTGCCGGAGATCCTGTTGGAAAAGAAGGTCATCACGCTCGACCTCGCGCTGATGGTTGCGGGCACGAAATACCGCGGCCAGTTCGAGGAGCGGATCAAGGCGGTGATGGACGAGATCAAGCGGGCGAAGAACATCATCCTGTTCATCGACGAGCTGCACACGATCGTCGGCGCCGGGGCTGCGGAAGGCGCGATGGACGCGTCGAATATCTTCAAGCCCGCGCTTTCGCGTGGCGAACTGCAGTGCGTCGGTGCGACGACGCTCAACGAATACCGCAAGTATATCGAAAAGGACTCCGCGCTGGACCGCCGCTTCCAGTCCGTGAAGGTCGAAGCGCCGTCCGTGGACGACACCGTGCTCATCCTGAAGGGGATCCGCTCGAAGTATGAGGATCACCACAAGGCGGTCTTCACGGACAAGTCGATCGAAGCGGCGGCGAAGCTTTCGGATCGTTACATCACGGGACGTTTCCTGCCTGACAAGGCGATCGACGTGATGGATGAGGCCGGTTCGCGGGCGCGCATCGGTGCGCTGACGCGTCCGCCGGATGTCGAGAACCTCACGAAGGAGATCGAGAAGGTCTGCGCGTTGAAGGAAAAGGCGATCAGCGAACAGCACTTCGAAGAGGCCGCGCGTTATCGCGACCAGGAGAAGCAGCTGCGCGTGAAGCAGGATCAGATCACCGAAGAGTGGAAGAAAGCGCGCGAAGAGAAGCGTGTGACCATCGACGAGGATCTGATGATGCAGGTCGTCGCCGACTGGACCGGTATTCCGCTCAGCCGCATGGAGAAGAAGGAGAGCGAGAAATTGCTCTCGATGGAAACCGAACTGCAGAAGGCGGTCATCGGCCAGGACATGGCAGCGGTCGCGATTGCGCGGGCGCTCCGCCGTTCGCGCGCCGACCTGAAGGATCCGCGGCGGCCGATCGGTTCGTTCATGTTCGTGGGCCCGACGGGCGTCGGCAAAACGATGCTCGCGAAGCAGCTCGCGGCGCAGATGTTCGGCAATCAGGACGCGTTGATCCAGATCGACATGTCCGAATACATGGAGAAGTTCGCCGTCTCGCGTTTGGTCGGCTCGCCTCCGGGCTACGTCGGCTATGACGAGGGCGGGCAGCTCACCGAAGCGGTGCGCCGCCGGCCTTACTCGGTGGTGCTTTTCGACGAAGTCGAGAAGGCGCACCCGGACGTCGTGCAGATTCTCCTGCAGATTCTCGAAGACGGACGTTTGACCGACTCGCTCGGTCGCACGGTCGATTTCCGGAATACGATCATCATCATGACCTCGAACGTCGGCGCGCAGCTGTTGCAGCGCCAGACCTCGATGGGCTTCGGTGCGGTGGGTCAGAATTTCAGCGACACCGACAAGATGAAGGAAAAGGTGCTCGAGGAAGCGAAGCGCATCTTCAAGCCCGAGTTCCTGAATCGTATCTCGGACATCATCTTCTTCCGTCCGCTGACGAAGGACGACCTCGTGAAAATCGTGGAGCTCGAAACCGCGAATTTCGCGAAGCGGCTCTCCGAGCGGAAGATCACCCTCGAGTTCACGCAGCCGGCGAAGCAACTGCTCATTGAGAAAGGCTACGACGAAAAGTATGGCGCGCGTCCGCTGCGCCGGGCCGTCGAACACTATCTCGAGGATCCACTCGCCGAAGCGTTGCTGCGCGGCGAGGTGAAGGATGGTGAGCCGTGCATCGTCGATCGCGACGGCGACAAGCTAGTCTTTCAACAAAAGGCCCCCGCCGCTGACAGCGGCGTCGCGCCCTGATAAAACAAAGGCGACCACCCGCCGCCAAAAAGAAACCCCGCCCCCCGAGAACAACGGGAGCGGGGTTTTCCATTTGGTGGGCTGGAACTGGCGGGGAAAAAGGGAAAAGCCCGCCGCGACGGCGGGCTTCACCTCGAGTTTTCCGATTACGGGACCTCGTAGACTTCGGCGAGGGCGACGCCGGTGGCGGAGCCGACACCGGAAACGACGACGGTGTAGACTCCGGGTTCGAGGGAGACGAGGAGGGCGGCGTCTTTCGAACCGGACTCGAAGGTTTGCGCGCCGACCTGGGCGGCGAGGGTGGCGACCTCGTCGGCGTTGGCGGCGGTGCCCCAATCGTTGTTGGTGGCGATCGGGTCGGTGACGCCGTGGCGGTGAAGCGCGATCTGCGGAT
>JAEZAD010000208.1 GCA_023430565.1 Verrucomicrobiota bacterium | reverse complement strand
GCCAGTTGCTCCGCCGTGATACTCCCGTGGTGCCCGCCTTCCGTGTTCTCGTAATACTCCACCGAATACCCCATCGCATCCATCTTCGCCGCCATCTTGCGCGCATGACCCGGATGCACCCGATCGTCGCGCGTCGTCGTGTAAAACATGATCGGCGGCAGCTTCATCCCCGGCCGCACGTTCTGATACGGCGAATACTTCGAAATAAACGCCCACTCTTCCGCCAGATCCGGATTCCCATACTCCGCCATCCAGCTCGCACCCGCCAGCAGCCGGTGATACCGCTTCATGTCGACGAGCGGATTGCCACCCACCACCGCCCCATACAGTTCCGGACGTCGCAGCATCGTCGCCGTCACGAGCAGCCCGCCATTGCTCCGACCTTCGATCCCCAGCCGCTCCGGCGTCGTGATCTTCCGGGCCGCCAGATCCTCCGCCACCGCTTCGAAATCCTCGAAGCACTTGTAGTGATTCTCCTTCAACACCGACGTATGCCACGCCGGCCCGAACTCTCCACCGCCGCGGATGTTCGCCAGCACAAACACGCCTCCGCGCTCCAGCCATAGTTTCCCATACGCGCCGTGCAGGTCCTCATACGACCCCGAATACGACGGCTTCAGCGAGTTCTCGAAGCCGCCATACGAGAACATCCACACCGGATTCGTCCCGTCGAATTTCATCCCCTTCGGCCCGACCACGAAATACGGCACCCGCGTCCCATCCGCCGACGTGCACCAATACTGCCGCGCCTCGAACCGCTCCCCCTCGAACGTCGGCTCCTGCGCCTTGATCTTCTCCGGCTCCTTCGCCCCCGGCGCCACGCGATACAACGTCGTCGGCACCGTAAACGACTCATATGCCACCCACGCCTCGCCATCGCTCCCACGCGCACTGATCACGTCGAGCGTTCCATTGTCCGGAAACTCCACCGTCTCCCTTTTCCAACCCGTTCCGTCGCGCACGAAACGCGCCAGCCGCCCCCGCACATTATCCAGCAGCGTCACCAGCACGCTCGCGTCCGTCACTTCGACATTCTCCACCACCACACTGCCTTCCTGCGCGACGACCAACTCCACCTCGCCCGCCCCACCGCGCAACACCCCCAATTCCGCCAGCACCACCGATCCCGCCCCAAACGTTTTCCCTTTCACCGTCCAGTCCTCCTTCAGCCAGATCACCAATTTCCCTTCGAACGCATCCACGACTTTCGCCGTCGCCGGGATCGCCAGCGCCGTCAGCTCGCCACCCTCCAGTTGGAAAAATTTCGCCGTCCAATACGTCAGCCCTTCGTTCACCAGGTGCACCGCGTCGTCTCCCGACCCCAGCCGCTCCCCCACCGCCCACACCGACTCCGCCGCGCCTTCGTGCAACGTTTCCGCCGCACTCAACGGTGTTCCGCGTCTCCAACGTTTCACTACGCGCGGATAACCCGACGCCGTCAGCGAACCCGCCCCGAAATCCGTCCCGACATACAGCACATCGTCGCCGCCCCACGCCACCTGCGACTTCGCCGCCGGCAGCAGGAATCCGCCTTCCACGAATTCCTTCTTCACCACGTCGAACTCCCGCACCTCCACCGCATCGCCGCCCCCCGGCGACAACTTCAACAGCACCCGCTTCTCATCCGGCTGCCGCCACACCGCCTCCGAAAACGCCCACGGCGTTCCCTCCTCCTTCGCCAGTGCATCGACATCCAGCACCGTTTCCCACACCGGCTCCCCTTTCCTCAACTCCTCCCGCGTCGTCCGCCGCCACAAGCCGCGCGGATGCGCCTCGTCCTGCCAAAGATCATACAAAAACTCGCCATGCGCCTCGACGCGCGGGATCCGCGACTTCGCATTCAACACCGCCAGCGCATCGCTCAACAGCGCCGCATACTCCGGTCGCTCCGTCAGCCGCTCCGCCGTCCCTGCATTCCGCGCCTCCACCCACTTTAACGCCTTCGCGCCCTCGATCTCCTCCAGCCACAGATACGGATCGTCCTGCGTCTGCGCCGCCACACACCCCGCCGCCAACGCCAGAAAAAACATCCTTCGCATGCCGGCCAGCGAACCACGTTTTCCCCTCCACGCCATCCCTTTTCCCTCACCGCGGCAGCACAAAATAAAACTCCGACCCTTTCCCCACCTCGCTCGTGCACGCAATCGTCCCGCCATGCGCCACCACGATCTCGCGCGCAATCGCCAGCCCGATCCCCGCGCCCGTCTTGGTCTGCCCCGGCACGCGATAAAATCGGTCAAACACATGCGGCAGCGCCTCCGGCACCATCCCCGTCCCCGTGTCCTTCACCGCGAAACGCATGAACCCGGGCGTTCCATCCTCCTCCGCGCCAAGCGTGATCGTCCCGCCCACCGGCGTGTATTTCGACGCATTCGTCAGCAGGTTCATGAACACATGCCGCAGCCGCCCCGCGTCCACGTTCAATCGCATCTCCGCCACCCGCGGCTCGCACCGCACCTCCAACGTCTGCTCCGCCGCCTCGATAAACCCTCGCGCCTCCGCCGCGATCTCCGCCATCATTTCCCCGACCGCGATCTCCCGTTTCTCCAGCGTCGCCACGCCCGCTTCCAGCCGCGCCAGATCGAGCAGATCGTTCAAAATCCGCAGCAACCGGTCCGCATCGTCGCGCGCCCCTTCCAGCAACTCCCGTTGCTGCGCCGTCAACCCGCCCACGTTCTGCTCCAACAACAAATACACCGCCATCCGCAGACTCGTCAGCGGCGTCTTCAACTCGTGACTCACCGTCCCCACGAGATTCGTCTTCGCATCGTCCAGCAGCCGGAATTTCGTCACATCCTGCAGCACCACCGCCGCACCCTTGAACTCCGTCAACGCATCCCCGATCGCCAGAATCCTCGGCAGGTAATGCCGGTCCTCACGCCCGAGCCGAAGCGTCACCACCTTGCCATAATCCGTCGGCAAATAGTGCTCGCCCGTCTCGAACACCCGCGCGAGCGGCTCGCCCAGCTCCGGCGGAAACCCCGCCTCGAACTGCCCCGACTCCGCCAGCCGCTCCGCCGCCGGATTCCGCACTTCGTGCGCACCATCCCCTGAAACGACAAACACCGGATCCGGCGCCGAGGTCAGCGTCGCCTCCATCGTCCGTTGCGTCCGCAACACTTTCGCCAGCGTCGCCTCGCGATACGCCCGCAACTTCGCCGACATCTGGTTGAATGCCCGCGCCAGCTGCCCGAGTTCGTCGCGCGACAGATCCGGCACGTTCCGATCCAGATCGCCCTCGCCCACCGCCACCGCCGACGCCGTCAACGCCTTGATCGGTTTCAACAACGACGCCGCCATCCGCCACGCGATCAACAGCGACAACACCACCGCCCCCGCGATCGCCGCAATCAACACCCGCTGCGCCCACGCCACCCGCCGCTCCACCCGCGCCGCCGTCTCCTGCGCCGCCGCATAATCGCGCTGGTTCAAGTTCTCGATCGACGCCAGCACTCGATACAGCGCCGTCTCATGCAGCCGCAACTGCTCCAGCGAACCCGTCCCGCCGCCCGACAGCAATGCCTCACCCTGCGAAACGAGTTCCGTGAACGCATCATCGAGCTGCTGCACCAGCGGCGCCCGCTCCGTCCCCGCCGAACTCGCCGACTGCGCCATCAACTCCCGCATGAACGCCGACCGGTGCTCTTCGAACGCCTGGCGCGACGCAATCATGTCGCCGCGCCACGACGTCACCGCCGACGCCATCAACCGCACCGTCACCCGCATCTGCTGGCACGCCAGAATGTCGCGATAATTCCCCACCAGGTCCCGCTGCAACTCCCCCGCCAGCTCGCGCGACACCTTGATCGCATAAAAACCAATCCCCACCACGACGAGCAGCAGCGGCACCAGCCCAAGATAAAGTCGCGTCCGCAGCATGGCTAAATTCTCCGGTCTCCGTAGCCACGAGCGTGAGCGAGTCGACCGCAGCCGGTTCTTTCCTTCATCGCCCCGACGGTCCCAGATCTCTGAAGAATTCCTGTCATTCTGAGCGAAGCGAAGAATCCATTTGGAGCCACGCCGCCTTTTTTTCGCCGCCACTCCGTTCCGGGCTCGTTCGCCGGCCGCCTCACACCAGCCCCATCTTCTGCCGTTTGCGATACAGCGTCGCCGGATCGATCCCGAGCGTCTTCGCCGCCTCGTCCAGATTTCGCGACGTCGCCAGAATTCTTCGAATGTGTTCCGCCTCGAGCGCTTCGAGCGACACCCGCGCTCCCACCGCCACCGTCGGATTGTCTCCGCCCGTGAACTCTTCCGGCAGATCCGCCAGATCGACCTGTTCCCCCGGACACAAAATCACCGCGCGCTCGATCACGTTGCGCAGCTCGCGCAGATTTCCCGGCCACCGATAGCCCGCCAGCGCGCTCGTCGCCGCCGGCGTGAAGCCCGTCACTTTCTTCGCCACGCGCGCCGAGAAAAATTTACGATAATTTTCCGCAAATCTCAGCAAATCCGATGGCCGCTCGTGCAGCCCCGGCAGCGTCACCGAGATCACGTTGATCCGATAATAAAGATCTTCGCGAAACCGCCCCGCCTTCACCTCTTCCGCCAGGTTCCGATTCGTCGCCGCAATCAGGCGCACATTCGCCTGCCGCGACTTCGCCTCGCCCACCCGCTCGTATTCCCGCTCCTGCAGGAGCCGCAGCAGCTTCGGTTGGATCTCCAGCGGCAGCTCGCCGATCTCGTCGAGAAACAACGTGCCGCCATCCGCCGCCGCCACCTTGCCCATCGTGTCCGCCACCGCGCCCGTGAACGATCCCTTCACGTGCCCGAACAATTCGCTCTCCAACAATTCCCGCGACAAGCTCGGACAATTCACCGTCACGCACGCCGCGTCGCTCTGCTTGCTGCGCTTGTGAACTTCGCGCGCCAGCACGCTCTTGCCCGTGCCGCTCGGCCCCAGCAGCAACACCGTCGCCGGCGTCTCCGCCGCCTTGAACGCGATCTCGAACGCCCGCTGCACCGCCGGCTCCGCCGTCTCCAGGTCCACCTCGGGCGCCGCGTCCGCGAGCTGGCTTTCGAGCGTCTGCACGCGATTCGCCAGCGCCCGGTTCTTCTCGATCTTCGCCAGAATCCCCCGGATCTGCTCCGGCGTGAAAGGCTTCGGAATGAAATCGAACGCCCCCCGCCGCATCGCATCCACCGCCGTCGCGATGTTCGCATACGCCGTGAACATCACCACCGCGAGCGACGGCTGCGCCTTCAACAATTTGTCCAACACCTCCAATCCGTCCTCCGCGCCCAGTTTCAAATCGAGGAAACACGCGTCGTGCGTCTGCTCCTCGATCATCTTTACCGCGCGCGCACCGTTCGGCGCCTCGACCGCAGTGTGACCGTTGGTTTCGACGGCGATCCGCGTCGTGCGGCGGATCCCGGCTTCGTCATCGACGATGAGAACACGCATGCTGGAAAAAGAAGAGAGAAGCTTCGGACCGACCGCTGGCAACCGCCATATCCATAAAAACCAAGGCGGGGCCGCTTGCGCGGCCCCGCCAGGTCCAGCTTCAACTCACTGTCCGGCAGACCTAGGGCCCACCGGCAGTGTCGTCGGAAATGACAGGCACGCATTGGCGCTGTTCCGTCGACCTAAAACTCGCGCGGTAACTTTTCGTTAAATACCCCCGCACATTTCGGCTTCAAAAAACGCGCTGCCACAAATCCCTCGCCGCCGCACGGAATCGCAAGTCGCTGAATGCCAGCGTTAAAATTACGGCCGCAAAAATCTGCGAGCGCCTCTCGTGCTCCGCGCATCCGAATTCTAGATACTTCTCCGGCCACCTTCCGGGCGAAAGCACGGTGCGCGCGGACCGTGAAATCCCCGACCCGCACCGCGCTCGATTTCTTTTGTCGAATCTCCCCGCGGAAAACGCTAACTCCCCTCCCGCACCACATGCCGACCTCCATCCCCGCCGAGCCCCGCCCGCCCGCCGAACCCCGCCCGTCCGTCGTGCCCGCACCGACCGCCGGCAAGCTCACCGATCTCGAAATCAAGGACGCCCAACTGATCTTCGGTTCCGTCTGGCAGATTCTCGAAGCCGAAGTCGGCCGTGAAAACCTCCGCTTCCCCAAGGAAATCATCCTCCTCGGCGGCGCCCCGGGCGCCGGCAAAGGCACCAATACCAGCTTCATCGCCAAGACCCGCGGCCTCACCTGCCCGCCCGTCGTCATCAGCGCGCTCCTCGATTCGCCCGACGCGCAGCGGCTGAAAAACGCCGGCAATATGGTCGGCGATCGCGAGGTCGTCAGCCTCCTGCTCCGCGAACTGCTCCTCCCGATCTATCGCGACGGCGTCATCATCGACGGCTTCCCGCGCACCAACGTGCAAGTCGAGTGCCTCAAGCTCCTCGTCAACAAGATGCACGCCCTGCGTCGCGAATTTTTCAATACGCCGCTCGGCATCCACTTCCGCCACCCGACGATCCACATCATGGTGCTCTTCGTCGACGAGAAGGAGTCCATCGCCCGCCAGCTCAAGCGCGGTGACCAGACCCGCGTCCACAACGAGGAAGTCCTGCGCACCGGCGTCGGGGAGCTCTGGGAAGACCGCGCCACCGACCACGACGAAGCCCTCGCCCAGCGCCGCTACCGCGTCTTCAAGGAACAAACCTGGGACGCCCTTCAGTCCCTGAAGGAGATTTTTCACTATCATTTTATAAATGCCCAGGGCCCCGTCGCCGAGGTCGAGCAAAACATCCTCAAGGAACTCGAATACCAGAGCACCCTCGAGCTCGACCCGCGCACCGTCGACCGCCTCCGCAGCCTGCCCGTCGCCAGCGAGATCGTCGTCCACGCGCGCCAGGAGCTCGTGAAACGCCTCGACAGCTACGAATTCGGCCAGCCCGAACTCTTCGCGCAGGTCGTCACCTTCATCAGCCGCAAGGTCATGCCGATCGTGCTGCGCCACTCGATCTCCGGCGTCGCACTCATCAACACCGAGGAGCCGATCCTCGACGACCCCACCGCCCTCGCGATGCTCATCGATATCTTTTCCGAACGCGGCTACCACGCCGTCGTCGACCTCCACCGCATCGAGGTCCCCGACAAGGTCGACCTGCAAACCGGTCAGATCACCTGCCGCATCAAAAAAGTCTTCCGCGTCCAGATCCGCTTCCACGGCTCCGAAATCCGCCGCGGCTAAAATCCGTCACCGCCGTTCTGTCATTCTGAGCGAAGCGAAGAATCCAGTTGGATATTCGCCCCGGCGGGTGTGGCGCTCCTCGTAGGCGGCCATTCTTCCGGCATGGACCCCGGCCCTCGAAGCCCCCGCCGCGCACGGCCCGGGCTACTCGTATCGCAACGCCTCGATCGGATCCAGCCGCGCCGCCTTCCACGCGGGATAAAATCCAAACGCCACGCCGATCACCGAGCACACCGTCAGTCCGGTGATCGCCCAACCCCACGGAAACACCAGCGCCGCGCTCAACATCTTCGCCACCACATTTCCCGCGCCGATGCCGACCGCGATCCCCGCCGCCCCGCCCACCAGCGACAGCATCACCGCCTCGATCAGAAACTGCGTGAGAATATTCCGCTGCTTTGCGCCGATACTCTTCCGAATCCCGATCTCCTTCGTCCGCTCCGTCACACTCACGAGCATGATGTTCATGATGCCGATCCCCGACGCCAGCAGCGCGATCGCGCTGATCACAAACGCTCCCACCGCCACCACGCCCGCGACTTTGTTGAACGACTCGATCAGCGACTCGTTCGAAAACACTTCGAAATCGTTCGGGTCCTCCGGGTCGAGCTGGCGCACCAGCCGCATCAAACCCATCGCGACTTCCTGCGTCGCCTCGAGCGCCTCCTGGCTGCGCGCCTGCACATTGATCCCGATCGATCGATTCGTGCGTCCATACGCCTCGAGATACTGCGTGATCGGGATCATCGCGAAATTATCCTGACTCTCCCCGAAAGAGGAGCCCTTCGACGCCAGCACCCCCACCACCGTGTAGGTCTGCCCATCGATCCGCACGCGCTTCCCGAGCGGATCTTCGTTCACGAAAAGCTTTTTCACGATGTCGATGCCCAGCACCACCACCGAACGGCCAAACGCCACATCGTCGGCCCCCAGATTACGGCCCTGCCCGATCTCGAAATTTCGCGCCGCCATGAAGTTCTCATCGGTGCCAACGAAACCGATGTTCGGATTCGTCCGCTGATCGCCGTAGCTCACCCGCCGGCCACCGCGCCACACCGTCAGACTCACATCCGCCGTGCCGCGAATCAGTTCCTTGAACCGCTCGCCCTCGTCGTAAGTGATGTCCCGCCGGTTCGCGAAACGCTGCCGCGGATCGCTGAAGTTGATCGCCGGAAATTTCGAAAATTGAAAGCTGTTCGCCCCGAGCACGTTCAAGCCCCGCTCGATGTTCGAGCGCAGCCCCGTGATCACCGTCATCACCCCGATCACGGAAAACACACCGACCGCGATGCCCAGCATCGTCAGCCCCGAACGCAGCTTGTTGGCCGAGAGCGACGAGAGCGCGAGGCGAAGCGTTTCCAGAATGTTCATTCGTAACGCAGCGCCACCACCGGATCGAGTTTGCTCGCCGCCCACGCCGGCGCGAGACCGCTGAAAATTCCCGTCAGCACCGAGATCACCAGCCCCGTCAGAACCAGCCCCCCTGAAAACACCAGCGGGAACGACGGCGCAATCGCACCGACCGCCTTCGACATCCCACCCGCCACCGCCAGCCCCACAATCCCGCCCACAAAACAAATCGCCACCGCCTCAATTAGAAACTGCAGCCGGATCGTGCTCGCCCGCGCCCCGAGCGCCTTGCGCGTGCCAATCTCCTTCGTCCGCTCCTTCACGCTCACATACGTGATGTTCATGATGCCAATCGCGCCCACAAACAACGCCAGCCCCGTGATGAAAAGCCCCGCCCACGCGATCGCATTGCGGATCGGATCGAGCTGCTCGCGAATCGTGCCCTGCTCGTTGATCTCAAAATCGTCGCGCTTCTCCGGGCCCAGCTGCCGGATCCGCCGCATCAATCCGCGCAGTTCATCTCGCGCCTGATCCATCCGCGCGATGTCCACCTGCACCCGCGTCTCCCCGTCGTCCCGGATCTTGAAATAGCGGCGATACGTGTTGATCGGCATCCCGATCATCGAATCCCAGCTGAACAAACCGAGAAAACTCCCCTGCCGCGACGGCACGCCCACCACGCGAAAATTCTGGCCCCGCAGCCGAATCGTTTTGCCCACCGCCGACTCGCCGGGAAACAACGCGTCCGCGACATCGAAACCGACGATCGCCACGTTCGCCCCCGCCTGCGCCTCGAAATCGCTGAAGAAGCGCCCCTCGGCCATCTCCGAACGCGTGAGGCGCGCATAATCGGTCGATGTCCCCATCGTGAAGATGTTGTTCACCCGATATTCGCCTCGAACGATGTTGTTCATCCGCCCCGCGAACGGGATCGCCAGCTTCAGCGCCGAGCCGGGATTCGCCGCGATCCATTCATTCACCTGCTCCGCGTAGTCGTGGGCAATCGGACGGCGATTCCGATAATTCCACCAATCCTGCGTGTCGCGCCACGGCCACTTCGTCACATAAAGCAGATCGTCGCCAAAACCGGAGAAGCTCTTCTCGACACCCGCGTCGATCCCGTTGATCGCCGTGCCCATCAACGTCACCGCCACGATGCCAATCACCACGCCGAGCGCCGTCAGCGCCGAGCGCATCTTGTTCGCGCGAATCTGCGTGAACGCGATCCGCACCGACTCGTTGAACTCGTAATAAAAGCGACGCATCTCCGCAAAAATTTACTGCGCCGGCCCGTCCGACTCGATCAACCCGTCGCGCAACCGCACGATCCGCCGAGCATGCCGCGCGATATCCTCCTCGTGTGTCACCACGATGATCGTGTTGCCCGCCTCATAGAGCTGCTCGAAAAGCGCCATGATCTCCACGCCCGTTTTCGAATCGAGATTCCCCGTCGGCTCGTCCGCGAGAATGATCGACGGCCGCGTCACCAGCGCCCGCGCGATCGCCACGCGCTGTCGCTGCCCGCCCGAAAGCTCGTTCGGCCGGTGATGCATCCGGTCGCCCAAACCGACGTCCTCCAGCGCCCCCCGCGCCCGCTCGATTCGTTCGTGCTTCGGCAGACCCGCATAGATCAACGGCAGCTCGACATTGTGCAGCGCGTTCGACCGCGGCAGCAGGTTGAACGTCTGGAAGACAAACCCGATCTCGCGATTACGAATGTCCGCCAGCTCGTTGTCATCCATGTGCGCGACGTTCTTGCCGCTGAAATCGTAACGCCCCGCCGTCGGCGTATCCAGGCACCCGAGCATGTTCATCAACGTCGACTTGCCGGAACCTGACGGTCCCATGATCGCAAGATACTCGTTGCGATGGATGTTCAGCGTCACCCCGCGCAACGCATGAATGATCTCCGACCCCATGCGGTAAAGCTTCGTCACGCCTTCGATCTCGATGACGGTCGCGCCAAGGGGGCGCACAGGGCGCGGTTCGTGGACGGGTGCAGCAGAAGGTGTCATGGGATCGATGAAGAGAGCGGCGCCCGCACTTCCACGCGCGGCGCCAGCCTCCTCTAAATAAATTAGCTCTTCTTCGCGTCCTTGTCCTTCTCGTCCTCCTTCGGTTTGTCCACCCGCACCTTCGCGCCGTCCTTCAACGTCCGCGTGATCGCGCTGAACGGCCCGCTCACAACCTCGTCGCCCTCCTTCACGCCGGATTTGATCTCCATGTGCGTCGTGTCGCCGATCCCGGTTTCCACCGGCGTCAACTTCACCGTGTCGCCGTTGCGCACGAACACCACCCGCTGCAATCCCTCCCGGTCCGCACGCTCGCGCTCGCGCTGCTGCTTCTCATTCACCGCCGCCGCGGCGCCCTCGCCCTTCATTTCGCCGTCTTTCTTCGCGCGGTCCGCGCCCAGCTCGTCGAGCGTCTTGTTGCCCTCGCGACTCCGCACCGTCACCGACTGAATCGGCACCGCCACGGCGTTCTCGACCGTCTGCGTCTCGATGTCGACGCTCGCGCTCATGCCGGGACGCACGTTCACGTCCTTCTCCACGAGGCGGATCTTCACCTGAAAATTCGTCACCTCCTCCTGCGTGTTCAATCCCTGCGTCTTCGCCGCCGCGCCGATCTCCTTCACCGTCCCGGTAAAGGTGCGGTTCGGATACGCATCGACCGAGATCCGCGCCTGGTCGCCGACCTTCACATTGACGACGTCGTTCTCGTTCACGTTCACCCGCACTTCCATGTTGTTGAGATCCGCCACCCTCATGATCTCCGTGCCCGCAAAACTGCCCGTCGCCACGACGCGCTCGCCGATCTCGCTCGTCAGCGAACTGATCGTGCCGTCCGCCGGCGAGTAGATCGTCGTCTTCGACAACAGCTCGACCGATTGGTTGAGCAACCCCTCCGTGCGGCGGATCTGCGCGAGAGCGTTGTCATAGTTCGCCTGCGCCACCTCGAGCTGGGTCCGGGTGGCGGCATGATCCGAGTCCGACAGCAGATTCTTCGCATACAGATCCTCGGCGCGCTTGAAGTCGTCCTGTGCCTTCTGCAACTGCGCCTTGCCCTGCACCGCCGTCGCCTTCGCCGCCGTGAGATTCGCCTCCTGCTGCTCCACCTGATAGCGGTAGTTGTCCGGCTTGATGCTCACGAGCAGGTCGCCTTTCTTCACCTCGGCGCCTTCACGCAACGGCAGCTCGATGATCTCACCCGAAACTTCCGGCGAGATCTTGACCTCCAGCTCCGGCTGGATCTTGCCCGTCGCATTGACCAGCTGCGTGATGGTTTTCGTCACGGCTTTCTCGAAGGTCACCACCGTGCCTTGCTGGCTGCGCTGCGCCTTCATCTTCGCGCCCACGATCAGCGCGACCAGCAGCACGACTCCGCCGAGGATGAACCACTTCATCTTCGACTTCTTCTTTTTGGGAGCGCCATTCGAGGGACGCGGAGCGGGAGCGGGAGCCGGATTCATAGTTCAGTGAGAAAGAGGGAGAGCGAGGGTTGGAAATCGCCGCCACGTTGGCAAGCGGCCGTCTCGTTCGCCCTAAAAACATGCGGAGGGGCCCACAACGACCCCTCCGCACAACACAACTGATTACTACGAACGAGAGCAGTCTTGCCGCGCGCCCACTCCGCTGAAAACGCCTTTGCGACGAAGCGCGCGCTTTCCGCGGTAAAACGGATCGCGACATCGCCCGACAAATACATCCCAACGGCAGACGCTGGCATGTCACGACAACACACCCCGCCACCCAAAGTTACACGAATAGTTGGATGAGCGGACCTGCTGAGAGATGGGCGGCCCCGCCGTTTCGCACCTCCTCCTTGCCACTCGCACGACCCCGCACACGCTCCCCACCATGCAAAACTCGACCTCCGCGCGGGAGTTGCCGCGCCTCCTCGGCCTCGCCGCCCTCTGCCTCGGCCTCGCCGCCTCCGCCACCGCCGCCGCTTCTTCCATGGACGACAATCCGTTCTACACCGAAAGCACCCTCCCCTACCACTACCCGCCTTTCGACAAGATCAAAGACACCCACTACACGCCCGCCTTCGAACGCGGCATGGCCGAACAACTCCAGGAAGTCGCCGCCGTCGCCAACAACCCCGAGCGCCCCACCTTCCAAAACACCATCATCCCACTCGAGCGCTCCGGCCAGCTCCTCACTCGCGTCAACACCGTCTTCTCCTCCCTTACCTCCGCGCACACCAATCCCGCCCTCCAGGAAATCGAGGCCGCCATGGCCCCGAAACTCGCCGCGCACTACGACACCATCCTCCTCGACGGAAAACTCTTCGCGCGCATCGAAGCCCTCCACGAAAAGCGCGACTCCCTCGACCTCGACGCCGAATCGAAACGCGTCCTCGAACGCTACTATAAAGACTTCGTCCGCGCCGGCGCCAAACTCTCCGACGCCGACAAAACCAAGCTCAAGGCCTTCAACGCCGAACTCGCCATGCTCTACACGCAGTTCGCGCAAAACGTCCTGAAGGAGAAAAACGCCGCCTCCGTCGTCATCGACTCCCGCGAAGAACTCGCCGGCCTCACCGATAACGAAATCTCCGCCGCCGCCGACGCCGCCAAGGAAGACGGCAAGGAAGGCAAATACGTCATCCGCCTCCTTAACACCACCGGCCAGCCCTCCCTTTCCTCTCTCACCAATCGCGCCGTCCGCGAGCGCATCATGCAAGCCTCGCTCACCCGCGGCAGCCAGGGCGGCGAATTCGACAACCGCGCCAACATCACCCGCGCCGCCAAACTCCGCGCCGAACGCGCCGCCCTCCTCGGCCTCCCCAACCACGCCGCCTACCAGCTCACCGAGCAAACCGCCCAGGACGTCGCGACCGTTAACAAAATCCTCGCCGACCTCGCCGCTCCCTCGATCGCCAACGCCCGCAAGCTCGGCGCCGACATGCAGCAGATGATCGACCGCGAAAACGGCGGCTTCCAGCTCGCCGCCCACGACTGGGCCTTCTACGTCGAGAAGGTCCGCCAGGAGCGCTACGCCTTCGACGAGTCCAAGCTCAAACCCTACCTCGAGCTCAACCGCGTCCTCGTCGACGGCGTCTTCTTCGCCGCCACGAAACTCTTCGGCATCACCTTCCAGGAACGCAAAGACCTCCCCGTCTACCAGGAAGACGTCCGCGTCTTCGAAGTCTTCGACGCCGACGCCACCCCGCTGTCGCTCTTCCTCTTCGACCCCTACGCTCGCCCCTCCAAACGCGGCGGCGCCTGGATGAACGAATACGTCGCCCAGTCCGGCCTCTTCCGCCTGAAACCCGTCGTCGCCAATCACCTCAACATCCCGAAGCCGCAGCCCGGCGAGCCCACGCTCCTCACCTGGGACGAAGTCGAGACCACCTTCCACGAATTCGGCCACGCGCTCCACGGCATGTTCTCCAACGTCCACTACCCGCGCTTCAGCGGCACCAACGTCCCGCGCGACTTCGTCGAATTCCCCTCCCAAGTGAACGAAATGTGGGCGATCTGGCCCGAGGTCCTCAAAAACTACGCCAAGCATTATCAAACAGGCGAACCCATGCCCACCGAGCTGCTCGACCAAGTGCTCGCCGCCGACCGCTTCGACCAGGGCGAATCCACCACCGAATACCTCGCGGCCGCCCTTCTCGACCAATCCTGGCACCAGCTCAAAGCCAACGAAGTCCCCGCCGCCGACCAGGCCCTCGCCTTCGAAGCCGCCGCGCTGAAAAAAGCCGGCATGGACTACCCGCCCGTTCCACCCCGCTACCGCAGTCCCTATTTCTCGCACATCTTCTCCAGCGACGGCTACTCCGCCGGCTACTACTCCTACATCTGGAGCGAGGTCCTCGACGCCGACACCGTTCGTTGGTTCAAGGAAAACGGCGGCCTCAAACGCGAGAACGGCGACCGTTTCCGCAACCTCCTCCTCTCCCGCGGCGGAGCCGACGAAGCCATGAACCTCTTCCGCAATTTCATCGGCCGCGACCCCGACGTCCAACCCCTCCTCGAACGCCGCGGCCTCACCGCCAACTAAATTCTGCGCCAAAAAGGGCGGGTCATCGACCCGCCCTTTTTTGTCCCCTAAAATTCAAAATTCCCGATTTCAAAATTCCCGATTTCACGATCCGTCTTCCTGCTCGCGCCCTCGCTTGCGCCCTCCCGCTGCGCCCCTACTCTCTCCCGCATGAAATACGGCCGCGCCTTCATCGGCCTCAGCGACGGCCTGATCGATCGCCTGCTCTGCGTCCTCGGCGTGCTCGTTTTCTCGCAAGCCCCCGAGTTCATCCAGCAATACCTCCAGCGCCTCGGCGGCCACCTCGACGAAGCCCGTAGCCAACTCGCCCAGTTCCGCGACGTCGCCACGCAATCCGGCCTCACACTCGACCGCCTCATCGCCCAAACCTCCGCCAACACCGACACCGCCGTCGCCAAACTCGGCGGGGTCATGTCGTCCTCCGTCGAACGCGTCGCCGAACTCGAATCCGCCCAAACCGCGATTCAAAACGCCTCGATCTGGTCCAAACCGTTCGTCTTCGCCCGCCACGTCGACTCGTCCATCGCTCAAGCCACTTGGGATATCTACCGCCCCGCCGTCCCCACCACGATCGAAGGCCTCATCTACGCCCTCCTCGGCATGTTCATCTTTTTAGCGCTCTACCATGCGCTCGTCCGCTTCCCGATCTCCCGCGCCTCCCGCCTCCGCCGCGAAACCTACACCCCCGTCGCGCACTCCACCTGAAGGTTCAAATGGAGGTTTAGCCGCTCTCTCCCCAGCAACCGTCCGAAGTCTTTTTGTCATTC
>JAEZAD010000034.1 GCA_023430565.1 Verrucomicrobiota bacterium | reverse complement strand
GGCTCGTCCGCCAGCACGAGCTGCGGCGAGTTCATCAACGCCCGGCAGATCGCCGTCCGCTGCCGCTCGCCACCGGAAAGATCCTGAATCCGATGCCCAAGCCGGTGCGCGATTCCCACCTCCTCGGCCAGCTCCGCCACCCGCGCGTCCATCTCCCGCCTCGGCCGCCCACTCGCCAGCGCCGGCACGCGCACGTTTTCACCCGCGGTCAGATCCGGAATCAGATTGTGCAACTGAAACACAAACCCCAGCCGGCGCCTTCGCAGCTCGAGCCGCCCCGCTTCGATTCGCGGATCGAGCCCGCAGACCGTCAGCGTCCCCTCATCCGGCACGTCGAGCCCGCCGAGCAGGTGCAGCAGCGTGCTTTTCCCCGAACCCGACACGCCCCACAACGCCACCAGCTCGCCCGCACGCACGGTGAGGCTCACGCGTTTCAACACCGCGATGCGTCCCGCGTCGTAACTCTTCGACACGTCCACCGCTTTCACCAGAACCTCGCGCGCCTCACTCATAGCGCAACGCCTCCGCCGGCTCGATCCGCACCGCAAAACGCGCCGGATAGATCGCACCCGCCGCCGCCGTCACAAACGCCGTCGCCACGATCCCCGCCGCGATCGGCGCCGAAAAACTCCCCTGCACGTAGCCTTGAAACTGCGGCACGCGCTGCAGCACCGCGAGCAACGTGCCCCCGATCGCAAAACCCGCCAGCACACCCACCGCCGCGATCGCCGTCGCCTCGCCGAAAATCAGCCCCGCAATCTGGGGCCGTGAAAACCCGCACACCCGCAGCACCGCGATCTCGCGGATCCGCGTGAACACCGACAGCAGCATCGTGTTCGCCACGCCCAGCCCGCCCAAACAGAACGCGCAGATGCCCACCGCCCACGCCGTGAAATTGAGAATCTTGAAGCTGTTGTAGCTCGCGTTGAACTCGCGGTTCTCGAGCGCGATCACGCCCGGAAGCGCCGCCTCCACCGCGCTCTTGAACGCCGTCCCGCGCCGCTCGTCGCGCAGCTTCACCGTCACGACCGACGCCGCGTCGGCCCGGTGGAAAAACGCCTGCGCGGCACCCAGCGGCAAGAACACGCCGCCATCCTCAAATCCATTTTCCGTGCGGAAAATTCCGCCGACGCGAAACTCGCCCCGCCCGATCGCGATGGTCTCGCCGGCCCGCGCCCCGAGGAATTCCGCCGCGCGCGAGCCCAGATAAATTTCGCCGTCGCGCCCACCGAACGCCGCCGCGCTCCCCGAACGCCACTCCGCCCGCGCCAGCCGTGGATCCGTGGGCTCGATGCCAAAGCAGGTGATCATCGGATGCCCCGGTGCCGACACGATGCCAAACAACACCGGGTGCGCGGACTCCACCTCCGGCCGCGCCCGGATCGCCGCCACCTGCTCGCGCGTCACCGAGCTGAAGAAAAGATCCGACACGTTGCGCTCAAACACGAGATAGTGGCTGTCGCTCGCGAGGATCCGCTGAAACATCCCGATCGCGCCCGTCACGATCGCCAGGATCGTCAACATCGCCGCGACACCGAAGGCGATGCCTGCGACGCCAATCACGGCCCGCCAGCGATGACGCCGCAGATTAGTCATCACCAGCACGAGCACGTGCATCACGCCGCCACCTCCGCGGACTCCGCCGCCGCCGGCACCAGAATGCCCGAGAAATGCCGCTGAAACTCTTCGAGATAACTCCAGGCCTCCCGCACCTCCACGAGCTTGTCGATTGTCCGCGCCGCCTGCCCCAGCAACCGATCGATCCGGCCCCGCGTGGCCGGCACGCCGATCGCCGCCGCAAGATTTGGCCGGCCGAGCAACCGGTCGCGCCCGCCCGTCTTTCCCGTTTCTTCCGCACTCGCCAGCAGGTCCTGCAAATCGTCAGCCGCCTGATACGCCAGCCCCCAATAGACGCACAACGCTTCGAGCGCGCGCCGCTCCGCGCCTGTCGGCGCCGTCAGCAGCGCGGGCAACAACAGCGCCAGCCAGAACATCGCCCCCGTCTTCTCGATCGCCACCCGGCTGACTTCCCGCGCGGTCCTCGCGCTCGCGGAAAATCGCAGATCGCGCGCCTGACCGCCCACCAGCCCGGCCGTGCCGAGACACGCATCGACGCACGCCTGCGCCTGCAACCGCACCGCCCCCGGCTGCGTCGCAAACGCAAACCCCACCAGCGCATACGCGCGATTGATGAGCGCCAGCGCCGCCATGATCGCCGTCGCTTCTCCGTGCACGCGATGCACACACAAGTGCCCGCGCCGCGCCACCGCGTTGTCCATGCAGGGCAGATCGTCGAGCAACAGCGACGCCGCGTGAAAATATTCCACCGCCGTCGCAAGCGTCAGGCCCGATTCCTCGTCGAGCCCGTGCGCGGTTACCGTCTCCCAGGCGAGACGCCCGCGCACCAGTTTGCCGGGACGTCTCACCGCCTCGTCGATCGCCGCCCGCAGTCCCGTTTCCATTCGGGGACTCACCGGAGCGTGCTCGAGCAGCGCCGCCAGCAAACGATCGCGAACGATCTCGGACCGAACCCCCGGCGCGCTCATCGCGAAGCCGCCCCCGCCGACAGGCTGCTCCCCTGCAGGTGAAAGCGCACGTGCACGATCGGATCGACCTTCAACAGCCCGAGCATTCGGATCACCGGCAGGTCGAACTCACGCGTGTCGATCGGCGCATCCCCGTCGATCGCCACCAGCGGTCCATCCCGTTGAATCGAGATCGGGAATCGAATCTCACGCGTCATGCCGTGCAGGGTCAGCCGCCCGCGCGCGACCGTGTCATTCTTCGCCTCGAGCGAGGTCAGCACGAACACTCCGTCGGGATTCGCCTCCGTCTGCTGCCATTTGTGCATCGCCTCGTCACGCCGGCGTTTCCCCGTTTCGAGATCACGAAACCGAAACGCCACCCGTGCCGCCGTCACCGTGCCATCGTCGCCGATCGCGATGGACGGCCGATACGCCGTCAGATTGCCGACGAACGAGTCGACCGTCGCCTTCACCGCCACTTCGATGC
>JAEZAD010000312.1 GCA_023430565.1 Verrucomicrobiota bacterium | reverse complement strand
CTCGTCACCCGCATGCGCGAACTGCCCTACCAGGGCAAGGTGCTGATTTTCTGCTCCGAACTGAGCCCCGGCGTAAACGACACCTATCAGCGCCTGAAGGTCGACCGCATCCTCTACAAGCCGGTCTTCCCCTCCGAACTCCGCCAGGTCCTCGCCGACCTCTTCACGCCCGTCCCGGCGTCGTAATCGAGCACGGCGTTCTCCCGAAACTCCACCTTCGAAAAACAAAAACGCGGCGCCATCGCCGCGTTTTTTTTGCGCCCGCGCCATGCCGTTACGCCGCCGGATCCAGCACGACCTTGATGCAACCGTCGCGCTTTTCGACGAACGTCTCATACATCTCCACCGCGCGCGTGAGCGGCACGCGATGCGTGACCACGAACGAGGGATCGATCTTCCCCTGCTCGACCAGATCCAGCAGCGGCCGCAGATAACGCTGCACGTGCGTCTGACCCATCTTGATCGTCACACCTTTGTTGAACACCGCGCCGAACGGAACCTTGTCCAGGAATCCGCCATACACGCCGGGAATCGAAAGCACACCGCCTTTGCGCACCGCGCGCATCGCCTGCCGCAACGCATACGGCCGGTCCGTCTCGAGCTTCAGCGTCTGCTTCACATGATCGTAGGCCGATCCGTGCGCTTCCATCCCCACCGCATCGATCGCCGCATCCGGTCCGCGGCCTCCAGTAAGGTCGCGTAACTTTTCCAGCACATCGTCGCCGTCCTCGAGCGGGATCGCCCCCGCTTCCGCGGCCATCGCCAGGCGCTCCGGCACGCTGTCGATCGCGATCACTTTCGCCGCTCCCAGCATCAGCGCACTGCGGATCGTGAACTGCCCCACCGGTCCGCAGCCCCAAACCGCGACGACCGTCACGCCCGGTTTGATGTCGCAATTCTCCGCGGCCATGTAGCCGGTCGGAAAGATGTCCGTGAGGAAGAGCACTTTCTCGTCCGGCAAATCGTTCTCGATCACCATCGGCCCGTGATCCGCATACGGCACCCGCGCATACTGCGCCTGCCCGCCCGCGTATCCACCCGTCAAATGCGAGTAGCCGAATAACCCCGCGGGACTGTAGCCCATCAGCTTCTCCGCCATCCACGCGTTCGGATTCGAGTTGTCGCACAACGACCACTGCTGCCGCGCGCAATGCGCACAACCGCCGCACGAAATCGTGAACGGCACCACCACGCGATCGCCCACTTTCAGCTTCTTCACGCTGCGCCCGGTCTCGACGACTTCGCCCATGAACTCGTGGCCCAAAATGTCGCCTTTCTCGAGCGTCGGCATGTAGCCGTTGTAGAGGTGAAGGTCCGATCCGCAGATCGCCGTCGACGTGATCTTCACGATCGCGTCGCCCGGATTCAGGATCGCCGGATCGTCGACGTCCTGCACTTCCATCTGGCGTTTGCCCATCCAGCAAACGGCCTTCATGACGCCGCCTTTCGCTGCAGTTGCAGACGCTCCTGCCGGCGCGACTTCGCCTGCGGCCCGCCCGCCGACTGGCCCTCCGTCGTCGGAATTTCGCCGCTTTCCATCAACGCCTTGAACCGGCGCAACATCTCCGCGACCTGCTGCTCCGGCTCCTCTCCCGACAACTTCGCGAGCAATGCCCCGAACTTCCCGCCCGGCGCATCGTATTCGAGCTGCACGCGCACTTCCGTGCCTTCGTCGCCCGGCGCCGGCTCGAAACGCACCGTGCCCGCATTCGCGATGTCCGCGCCTTCCTTCGTGCGCCACGCGATCAATTCATTCGGCTCGTCATTGATGATCGCCGCGTCCCATTCGACGCATTTGTCGCCGGGCGCGCTCACCGACCAGTGCGACTCCGTATCGGAAATGCGCGTGATCGACACGGGGTGCTTGATCACCTGCGCAAGCTTTTCGAGCGAGCGCCAGAATCGGTAAAGGTCGGCAGCGGGGCGGCGGATCGTGCACGAACGCACGACCTTCACCCCACGATTGCCAGGCACCGTGATCCGCGAGGGTTCGCGGGGGGTTGGGGCGGCGGTGCGCCCCGGGGTTCCAGTGGTGGTCTCCATCGCGGAATCTAGTCCCCACCCGCAGCCGCTGCCATCGGGCCTCTTCCCAAACCACCCATGGGCGCCTCCCGCCAATGGAGGCGCGGTGCCCTCACCGCGCTCCCACGTTTCCTTTAAAACCGATACCGCGCCGATACGTAAAACAACCGCCCGAGCGGGTTGAACTCATCCACGTCCGCGTTCGACAGGCTGTCATACGTCACCGAACGCGGCGGCAGCTCGTTGCCGATGTTGTTCACCCCGGCCGTGAGCTGCAGGCCCTTGAACCACCGCCGGTCGCCCGCGAGCGTATACGTCACACTCGCATCGAACACCGAATACGGCCCGATCCGCTGCTCGTAGTCCGGAATCCAATCCGTCGACCACGCCGTGTCCGTCATCGCACTGTAATACGTGTGCGCCACATCCACCGAAAAATCCCCGCGCGCATACGTCAGCACGTTGTAGCTCCGCCACCGCGGAATGCTCCCGTTCAAACCCGTCACGAGCGCCGCCGTCTCCGTGAACGGCGCGCCCGGCGCCACCTGAATCTGGAAGCTCCGATAATACGTCGTCGTGCTGTCCCACCGGATCGTCGCCTCGTTCACCGGCAGTTCGTAGCTGATCTTGAGGTCCAACCCGTCCAGCTTCTGCGTGCCCAGATTGCTCGACGACGGGATCACGAAATACAGGTTGTCCAACCCCAGCCCGCTGATCTGCCCCGGCTCCGAAATCGTCGGCCCCGTGAAGCTGCCAAAGTGAATCAACGACGCATATGGCGACGCCGCTCCGTTCACCTCCACGTCGTGAAACACCTGATCGAGCACCCCCGATGCATTCAAATTCGAGATCACCGCCGTCTGCTCGATGTCGAAATAATCCACCGACAACGACAACCCTTCCACGCCAGCCGGCGTCCACACCACGCCCGCCGAATAATTCGTCGATCGCGAAGGCGACAACTCCGTCACCGGCGTCAGCTGCAGATGCGCCTGGTTGCTGTCGAATTCCGGCAGCGAGCCCGTAAAACCGATCCCCGTCGGCGCGTTGATGTCATAGAGCGTCGGCGCCGCGAATGATTTCGAGAACGTGAACCGGAACAAGAGGTCGTCTCCAACTGGCTGATACCGCAGCGAGATCTTCGGCACCGTCGGGTCGTCCGTGTCGCTGTAGCGCTCGTGCCGCCCCGCGATCGTCAGGTCCGCCGAGTAAATGCCCGGCAGCCGATTGGCCTCCCCCACCAGCGGAATCCGCATTTCGGCAAACAGCGACGTGATCCGCCGCCGCTCGTCGAACGGATCGATCGTCGTGCCGGAATCATACGCAAACGTCGCCGACTGGCTGTCCGGATCCGACGTCGCCTCCAGCGATTCCTCCCGCAGCTCGAAACCGACCGCCATATTCACGCCGCCGCCCGGCGCCTGCAAAAGATCCGTGCCCACGAACTTCAAATCCCACGAAATCAACTCGCTCGTGAATTCGCCGCTCGCCGCGCCGAACAAACTCTCCAGCGCCCCCGCCGGCTGCTCGCGTGCAAACAAGTCCACGTCGCCCGAGGCCACCGCCGCCTCCCGCGCCGCCGTCCGCACCAGTCCCGTATTCGAGAAATCCTGCACCGCCTGGCTATAGGTCACCGCCGATTCCCACGACCACTGGTCGTCCAGCGCGCCTTTGATCCCACCCACCGCGCGCAGCGAATCCGTATCCGAAATGTAACGTCGCGGATACTCCACGAACCGGTTCCGCACGCTCACCGCCTGCCCCAGCACGTTCGACGGATCGTCCGCCTCCAGCGAGATCGTCAACGGCTGCGCGTTGAGCTGCGACGCCGTGTTCGTCCGCGCAAAAATCAGGTCGCCAAACAGCGTCGTGCGATCCGACAGCCGCTGGTCCGCCGACAGCGTGAAAATCTTCTTCTCCGTGCCGATCAGCATCGAGGTGAACTCCGACAGGTCGAAGATCCGCAACATCGTCGCCGCGTCGAACGGCCCCGTGTAACCGCGCTCCGCCAGCGTCGCCCCGGATCGCGGCGCCGGCAGCGCCGGATCGAGGTAATAGTATCCGTTCGGATCGCCGATGAAATTGCCGTCAGCGTCGTATTCGCCGAGCTGGATCGCGCCGGCAAAATTCGTCGTGCCGTAGCTCGGCGTCGCGAACGGCCGCTCGATGTTGTAGAGCGGGTCCGTCTTGCTCCACTCATAGGCCGCCGTCACGCGCGGCCCGTTCGCGCCGAGCTGCGCACCGACCACGCCCCACGCCGATTTCTCCTCGTAGTGCCCCGTGTTGCGCGTCCACGCATACCGCCCGCCGACTTCACCGCCTTCGAAATCCGTCTTCAGGATGATGTTCACCACGCCGCTCACCGCATCCGTGCCGTAGATCGCGGACGCCCCATCCGTCAGCACCTCGATCCGCTCGACCGCACTCACGGGAATCGAGCCGACATCGACAAACACATTCCCCCCCGTCGCCCCCACCGGCGCCGCCGCCAGCCGCCGGCCGTTCACCAGCACCAGCGTTTCGAGATTGCGCAACGCGAGCGCCGAAGCCCCGTTCGTCAACCCGCTCGAGATATTGCCGTTCGCCACGCCGAGATTCGCGTTGCCCGAAAACTGCGGCGACGTCTTCCGGACCACCTGCAGGAGATCGTTCATCACGCCGCTCCGCGCGATGTCCCCCGTCGACACGATCGTGACCGGCGCCACCGGCGTTTCCCCGGCCGACGGCAGATTGGACCCGGTGACAACCATCGCCGAAAGCCGAACCGGCTCGTCCTCTTCCGCCGATTGCCCCAACGACGTGGCTGCGAAGCCCGTTGCGATGCCGAGGGCGAGCACAGCCCGCCGCGTGCTTCCCTTCCGGAAGCGCCAATGATTTTTCATGGTGTGCAGTGTTATCGTTTCGAGCGCAACGAGAGCGCGAACCCCCGTCGTCTCACGGCGGATACGATCCGCCTCGTTGGGCCTTCGAACAAATCGTTTGCGACCGCGTGCCGCCCGCTCGCGGCGGAACGCGGCATCTTTGCGTTGAACCGACGCTCACCCGCGCTGACCACGTCGCGCGTTGCCCGCGGCGA